>JAFTNE010000067.1 GCA_017452035.1 Clostridia bacterium | reverse complement strand
TTTAGACGAAAATGGTATGATTAAGCCAGTTTACTGGATAGAGTCTGCTGAGACATTAGCCGATGATTACGATTCTTTGAGAATCGAAGGTCAAGATGGCTTTAAGGGTGAAGATGGTAACACATATTACTATTCATATTCACGCTATCTTTCTGGTGGTGACTACGAAATTCGCATCAATTACTACGAGTACTACAAATATTTGCACATTGTAGAAAAGCAAGATGGAATCACTGAACCATATTTTGTTTTGGGCACAACTGGCGATGGTGCAGATGTCCTTACATGTCTTGCAAATGGTGCACGCTTCTCGTTTATTTTTGCTATTTGTATTGCTGCAGTTAACTTGATTGTAGGCGCTATTTATGGAGCTATCGAGGGTTATTTCGGTGGTGCAGTGGATATTGTAATGGAGCGTTTTTCTGATATCTTGGCAGCCGTTCCAACAACTATTGTTATTACATTGCTCAAATACCACATGGCAGATGTTAGCCAAGCCTTGATTCTGTTTATTGCGTTTATTGCAACAGGTTGGATTGGTATGGCAAGTAGAACTCGTATGCAGTTTTACCGCTACAAGAACCAAGAATACGTTCTCGCTGCTCGCACATTAGGCGCAAGGGACTGGCGTATCATTTGGAAACACATCTTCCACAATGCTTTGGGAACGTTGGTTACAAGTTGTGCATTGGTTATCCCCAGTATGATTTTTAGCGAAACAAGCTTGACGTATTTGAATATTATTGATTTGTCTTCCAGTAATATTACTAGCGTTGGTACGTTGATTGCCAAGGGTCAACCTTTGCTGACAACCGCCCCACACGTTGCATTGTTCCCATCCATTTTCTTGGCACTATTGATGCTTTCATTCAACCTATTTGGTAATGGTTTGCGTGATGCGTTCAACCCATCGCTTCGTGGAGTGGAGGAATAATCATGGAAAAGAAACTAGAAGTAAAAGATCTAATAATATCATTTCGTACATCCGGTGGTAAGGTTCAAGCTGTACGTAACATCAGTTTTGACTTGTACAAAGGCGAAACTCTTGCTATCGTTGGCGAATCTGGCTCCGGCAAATCGGTAACAAACAGGGCAATTATTGGCATTTTGGCAGGCAACTCAATTATTGAAGGTGGCGAAATCGTATATGATGGCCAAGACTTGCTAAAAATTCCCGAAGAAGAATTTCACAAAATCCGTGGCGACAAGATCGCCATGATTTTCCAAGACCCAATGTCCAGCTTGAACCCCATCATGAAGGTGGGTGCACAGCTGACAGAGGCTATGCTACTGAAGAGTAGTTCTGGCCGTCGCAATGCGCGCAACAACTTTAACAAAAAGTTGAAGATTCTCAATCAGTTTATGGACATGGGAGACAATGGGGATGAAGCGGAAATTGAAAACAACAAGCAAGAGTGCAAATTGTTCGACAAATTCTGCATTAACAGCACAAAGTTGGAAAGCGCTTACAACGAAATTTACAAAGAAGTTGTTGAATTGCAACTTGACGTAGAAGATCAATTGTTCCTTTCTTCTAAAAACCAACCTATCGAGGTTAAAAAGGTTGTCAAGGCGTTTATTAAGCGCATCCCCGAAACCTACCATCCCGACCTTGTTGTTGCTGCTGACGAAAGCATCCAAAATGTTTTGACAGTACTTAACAACGAACTTAAATTGCCAAAATCTAAGGCTTTCTCTGAAGACTGCATCAATGCTCTTAAAGAATTGTCTGCAATTTTGGACAAAGCAAGCAAACGTCAAAAGCCAAACTACTTTACCTTGGGCTTCTACATGATGAAGAACCCAACTGCAAACGTAGATAATATGCCAATTGAAGAGCTTACAGAAATGACTCGCAAATATCTTGACGAAGAGTTTATGATTGGCTTTATCGAAGATGGTGCAAAAGCTATGGTTTACAGTCACAACAAGAGTATCGAGGCTAAAAAGGCTTTGCTTGTAAAGACCGAAGAGTTCTTGGAATTCTTCCGCAACGAAACTCTCGACAAAAAACAAGCTTACGCTCTTACAAGCGAAATGATCAAGATGGTTAATGACGCCATTGATCACTTGCAAGTTACTAAAAACTCTGTTGAGCACATTTTTGCATCAACCATCAAAGATGCTCTCGATAAGTACTTTGCAGGCGTTGCTAAAAACCCAAAAGAACAAGCTCGCTACGACAAACAAAAGGCAAAACATGATGCTCTCATTGCTAAGGGCAAAAATGTAGACTGGAAGGTTGTTCCTGCTGCGCTTGTTGATTTGGAGTTGGCTCGCAAAAACATTCGTGGTATCATTCACAATTTGCGTGAAAGCTACCGTAGAGATATCCAAAATGATGCTAACTACAACGGTGTAGAACAAATGACAGCATTGATTGAGTATCTCAAAGAACAAGCGTCCGCAGTAGTGTACAAGGTAACAAAGAAGATGGCAAAGGCAAAGGCGTTGAAACTTCTTGAAGAAGTTGGTATTCCCGAACCTGCTATCCGTTATAACCAATACCCATTTGAGTTTTCTGGTGGTATGCGTCAACGTATCGTTATTGCTATTGCTCTTGCAGCAAACCCAGATATCTTGATTTGTGATGAACCGACAACAGCTTTAGACGTAACAATTCAATATCAAATTTTTGAACTTATCAACCGCATCAAGGCAGAAAGCAATTTGTCTGTTATCTTTATCACTCACGACTTGGGCGTTGTTGCTAACATGGCGGATAGAATTGCCGTTATGTATGCTGGTAAAATTGTTGAGTATGGTACAGCAGACGACGTGTTCTACGATCCACGTCACCCATACACTTGGGCACTATTGTCATCCATGCCAGACCTAGATACAACGGAGAAGTTGGAAGCAATCCCTGGTACTCCTCCAAATATGATCTTCCCACCAAAGGGAGACGCATTTGCGGCGCGCAACAAGTATGCGTTGGAAATTGACTTCGAACAAGAACCTCCAATGTTCCAAATTAGCGATACTCACTACGCAGCAACTTGGTTGTTGCATCCAAACGCTCCAAAGGTAACTCCACCTAAAATTATCGTAGACCGTATTGAAAGAATGTCTAAAAAGGGGGAACAGTAATATGTCAGAAGAAAAGAAAGTATTATTGTCCGTCCAACATCTTGAACAATTTTTCAAGATGGGTCGCAAACAACTAAAAGCAGTAAATGATATTAGCTTTGATATTTACAAAGGTGAAGTTTTTGGTCTAGTAGGCGAGTCTGGTTGTGGTAAAACAACAACTGGTCGTTCTATCATTCGTCTTTACGACATTACTGGTGGCTCGGTATACTTTGATGGACAACGCATTTGTGCTGGTATCAATACCTACAAAGAAACCATCAAACAAGCCAAGACTAAAGCTAATATTCAAATTCAAGAGTTGCTCAAGCAACCCAAGACGCCTGAGCGTGATGAGGCTATTGCGCAAATCAATGCCGACTTAAATAAAGTTGTGGAAGAACAAACAGCTCTCATCAAGAGTGCTAAGTACGACCACAAACACTGCAACAAAGTGTTTGCTGAGCACCAAAAGCAAATCGTTCGCGAAAAGTATGAGCCAATGTTGGCAAATATGCCCGATGGCGAAGAGAAAAAGGCCCTTGAAGCAGAATATAAAGAAGCACTTCGTCTTGCAGGCAAAGATCGCATCATGAACAAGATGCAAATGATCTTCCAAGATCCAATTGCATCATTGAATCCACGTATGACCGTTCGCGAAATTATCGCAGAAGGTTTGATTATTCGTGGTATCAAGGATAAGAAATTCATTGATGAACAAGTTTTCAAAGTATTGGACTTGGTTGGTCTTGTTCCTGAACACGCAAGTCGTTATCCTCACGAATTTAGTGGTGGTCAACGTCAACGTATCGGTATTGCTCGTGCAATCATCTTGAATCCTGACCTCATCATTGCAGACGAACCAATTTCTGCTTTGGACGTATCTATTCAAGCGCAAGTAATCAACTTGTTGAACGAACTTCGTGAAACATTGGGCCTTACCATCATGTTTATTGCTCACGACTTGTCCGTAGTTAAATATTTTTCCGACAGAATCGCAGTTATGTACTATGGTAAGATTGTAGAGTTGGCAACCAGTGATGAATTGTTTGCGCATCCATTGCACCCATACACAAAGTCTTTGTTGTCTGCAATTCCATTGCCAGATCCTCACTTTGAAAAGCAACGTAAGCGTATTACTTACAATCCAATTGCTGCTCATGACTACTCCGAGCAAGGTCCTTACATGCAAGAGATCACTCCAGGTCACTTCATCTACTGTAATGACGCTGAGTTTGAGCAATACAAGAAAG
>JAFTNE010000066.1 GCA_017452035.1 Clostridia bacterium | reverse complement strand
CCCACTCTCCGTCACGGCGATCGTAGTCGAGGTAGAGCATGCTTGCAACAGCATCTACACGAATTCCGTCAAAGTGGAACTCTTTGAGCCAATACAATGCTGAAGAAATAAGGAAGGACTGTACTTCGTAGCGAGAGTAGTCAAAGATACGTGTTCCCCAGCTCTTGTGTTCCTTTTTGAACTCGTCAGCTGACTCGTAACAGCAGGTGCCGTCAAACTCCATCAAGCCGTGAGCGTCCTTGCAGAAGTGTGCAGGAACCCAGTCTAAAATTACACCAATACCAGCTTTGTGGAATTTGTCAATGAGGTATTTGAGGTCGTTTGGCGTACCATATCTGCTTGTTGGTGAGAAAAATCCCGTAACTTGGTAACCCCAAGAACCGTCAAATGGATGCTCTGTCAAAGGCATAAACTCTACGTGAGTGTAGCCCATCTTTTTAACGTATGGCACAAGGTACTTTGCCAAATCACGATAGGAGTACAAACGTCCGTCATAGTGACGACGCCAAGAACCTGCGTGTACTTCGTAGATGTTAACGGGACTTTTGTAGATGTCCTTTTTGAGCATTTTTGCTTGCCAATCGGCATCGTTCCACTCGTACTCTTCGTCATAAATAACACTTGCAGTGCCTGGGCGAAGTTCGCTGTAACGTGCGTATGGGTCAGCTTTGTACAAAATGTTGCCGTTTTGCGTTGTGATTGCAAACTTGTAAAGGTCGCCAGAGCGCGCCTCTACCGTTGTTTGCCAAATACCGTCAATAAGCTCCAACTTGTTGTGGTTTACAAGCCAGTTGTTGAAGTCGCCAATTACACAAACTGATTTTGCATTTGGAGCCCAAACGGCAAAATGGTAGGTGTTTTCGTCCACTTTGTGGCATCCCAAAAGTTTGTATGCCTCTGTTTCGTTACCTTGGTAAAAATTAGTAAATTTGTTCATTACTCCTCCACTGGTGCGCGATTTGTCCTTACCGTCGGGTCTGCAAGCCACTTAGCATTTTCTTGTGAGAAGTCGCCACGGCTTGCCATGTATTTCCAGCATCCAAGTGTGCCGGGAATATTCATGCGTTGTGTTGTGTCGTTTTGAGCAATGTCTTGCATGGAGTAGATAACCAACTCCGACTTACTTTCTGCAAGAACTTTGATTAGTTGCAAAGAAATGTCATCTCCGTCAGTAACGTTGGATAATCTCATTGCGTTTTGCTTTGTCCAAATGTCACTTGCTTGCCACCAGCCTAACGTTGTGTCGTTATCGTGAGTGCCAAGGTAGGCAACACAATGCTCTTCAAAGTTTTGTGGCAAAAACATGTTGTTTGGGTTGCCGTCATAGGCAAATTGCACTACCTTCATGCCAGCAAGACCACACTTGTCGCGAAGTTTCAAAACAGAATCGGGAATATCTCCCAAGTCCTCTGCAATGATGGTAAGATTTGGGTTGGAGTCTTGGATGAACTTCAAAAATTCGTAGCCAATACCCTTGTCCCAGTGGCCGTTACGAGCAGTTTTTTCGCCATACTTGATGCAGTAGTAGCTGTCAAATGCTCTAAAGTGGTCGATACGCAAAACGTCAAACAACTCCGAGCATTTTGCAACACGGCGATTCCACCAATCGAAGTTGGTTTGTTTCATT
>JAFTNE010000065.1 GCA_017452035.1 Clostridia bacterium | reverse complement strand
TTGTGATTTATTAGACTGTCGCATGGCCTAGAAGTAAGAAATTGTAGCCTATTGCTAAAAACTTCTTGGCACACTTTACGATTTTGAAGGAAAAAAGGTACTTGTAACATGTTTCGCAACAATGGAGAAAATTGATGATGCGCGTTACATCACAAACTTTTCCAGTGGCAAAATGGGTGGTGCAATTGTGCACGAGGCGCTTAACAGTGGTGCAGAGGTTACCGTAATTTTGGGCAAACACAGTGTTACAATTGACAGTCGTGCAAACGTTGTAAACGTTACAACTACACTTGATATGTACAACGAAACAGTTTCAAGAGTAGATTCTCACGACATTATCATTATGGCTGGCGCTCCCTGCGACTACCGTCCAGAAACCTTTTCCGAAAGCAAAATAAAAACGGAAAACCTTACTATAAAATTTGTCAAAAATCCAGATATTGCTCAAAAGGTGGGACAAATCAAAGGTGACAGGTTTTTGTGCGTATTTTCTGCTGAAACGGACAACGGCCTAGCTAACGCAACGGCTAAACTTATCAAAAAGAACGCAAACTTGTGCGTACTTAACGACGTAAAAAACAATGATGTCTTTGGAAGTGATACCAATGTTGTGACGTTGGTAACGGCTGACGGTCACACCGACTACCCCAAACTTTCTAAGACGGAAGTTGCTAACATAATTCTTAACAAGGCAATTGGTAAATGATTTATTCTGTAATTGTAGATATTTCTGCGAGTGAAGTTGATAGAATTTTTGACTACGAAGGTCAAGGCTACACCGTTGGTTCGAGGGTGCTAGTCAATTTTGCCAACAGACAAACGGAAGGCTACATTGTAGAAGAAAAATTAACTACCGACTGTCCACCCGAAAAACTAAAATCTATCATTCGTCCCTTGGACGATTACCCTGTGATTTCGCAGGAATTGTTGCAACTTGGCGCATTTATGCGCAAGGAGTATCACCTCAAATGGGTGGACGTTTTGCGACTGTTTATCCCTGCTGAAATGCGTGGTAATCGCGTAAAGGAACTTGTCAAAAAACAAGCCGTTTTGACAAGCGACAACTTGGACGAAATTCTTTCGTCACTAAAACCCAATGCGATCAAACAAAGGGATTTGGTGACTTTTTTGCACACAAACGGTGCAACCCTTTGCGAAAAGCTTAACAACCAATTTGGTAACGGTGCATTAAAAGCACTTGTTGAAAAGGGCATTGTTGATGTGCATCAAATCACAGTAAAGCGTACGCCTTACAAAGGTCTTGCGCAAACTGAGCAACCAAAGCACAATTTGGTTATGGCTCAACAAAATGCAGTGGATACAATACTTGGCAATCGCCAAGGAAAATACCTTTTGCATGGCGTAACAGGTAGTGGAAAAACGGAAGTTTACCTTACCATTATCGAAAAGCTTGTTGCCGAAGGTAAGTCGTGCATCATGCTGGTGCCGGAAATTTCCTTGACGCCAAACATGCTACGTCAACTGCGCAATCGCTTTGGTGACAATGTGGCACTTTTACACAGTGGACTTTCCGTTGGCGAACGCTTTGACGAGTGGCTTCGCTTGAAAAATGGCGAGGCGCAAATTGCCATTGGCGCGCGTAGTGCAGTGTTTGCTCCACTGGAAAACATTGGTGCAATCATCATTGACGAAGAACACGATGGCAGTTATATATCCGATTTCAACCCACGTTACAACACCATTGAGGTGGCTACTGAGCGTGCAAAACAAAATGGTGCGTTGTTGGTGCTTGGTAGTGCAACGCCAAGTTTAGCAAGCTTTTACCAAGCAAAGCGTGGCGACTTGCAATTAATTTCCATGCCCGAGCGTATCAATGCGCGTCCACTGCCTACTGTTGAAATTGTCGATATGGCAATGGAAAGGCGTATGGGAAACAAGGATATCTTTTCCAACACACTAAAACAACGACTTGCAGAAACCTT
>JAFTNE010000064.1 GCA_017452035.1 Clostridia bacterium | reverse complement strand
TAAATTGCAACATTGCATACAAAATTGTCAGTTGCAAATACTAACAAAAAAGTAAAGGAGATTTGTTATGAAAAGACAAATTTTGTTATTTATAGGCATCTTGATGCTTTCAATAATAGTATTGCCCGTTTGCGCTTGCGCAGAAGGTGTTGCCATTACTGCAAGAGAAGGTATCTTGGTCAGTGAGGACGGTCAAGTGCTATATGAACACAATGCTTTGGAAAAACGTCCCATTGCTAGTATGACAAAGGTTATGACGTTGCTTTGTATCTATGACGCAATTGACCAAGGTAAAATTTCCCTTGATGATACGGTTGTTGTAAGTAGTCGTGCAGCTGGCATGGGTGGCTCTCAGGTGTTTTTGGAGGCAAACGGTAGTTATAAAGTAAATGACCTTGTAAAATCCATCATTGTATGTTCGGCAAATGACAGTTGTGTTGCAATGGCTGAGCATATTTCTGGTAGTGTAGAAGGCTTTGTTGCTGAAATGAACAACAAATGTCGCGAGTATGGTCTTGTTGCTACTCATTTTGAAAACTGTACAGGCCTGCCTGCAGTTAGTCAGTTTTCTTGCGCAAAGGACGTGGCCGTGATGTTTTCGAGGTTAATTCAGCATCCTCATTACTTCAGTTGTGCAAACATTTGGATGGAAGATTTTGTTCATCCATCCGGTAGGGTAACGGGAATGACCAACACAAACAAGCTTGTGCGTTTCTACCAAGGGTGTGATGGTGGTAAAACTGGTTATACCTCCGAGGCGCAACACTGCTTGACGGCCACTGCAAAACGTGGCGACACTCGTGTGATTGCAGTTGTTATCGGCGCAAAAGACAGCAAAACGCGTTTTAAGGAAGTTAGCGACATGTTCAACTATGCTTTTGCAAACTATCAAAGCCATGTTTATATGTCAACGGCTGATACAAAGCAAATCAGCGTAGATGGTGGCAAGCAAACGGCAGTAGACGTTGTCCCTCAACAAAAGCTTATGGCTTTTGGAAAGAAAGGTCAAATCGACTATGCTGTTGAGTATAACTTGCCAGAAAGTATCAAAGCTCCCGTAAAACAAGGTCAAGTAGTGGGACAAGCTAACCTTGTAGATAAACAGGGCAACATTGTAAAAAGTGTGGATTTAGTTTCGGTGTCAAGCGTTCAAAGTAAAACCTACTGGGACTACGTTCAACAAATTGTTACCGCGAAATAATTTGGATAATACAAAAATGCAAGAGATAATCTTGCAATTTTTATTTTGTTCTGTTGTTGGAGCTGTGTCAAAACTAACTTGCGCGTCAACAGCCATATATCTATCAAGCAAACGGACTAATTCTATTGACTTTAAGCAACAAATTTGGTAAAATATTAACATGAGAATTATCGAAATTTTAACAAATCAATATACTGGTGTTACGCGTGAAAGCTTGTTGGAAACCGTTGCATTTTTGTTTGCCTTGCTTATCGCGTTGGTACTGCACGAAGTTGCGCACGGCCTTGTTGCCTACTGGAATGGAGATATAACAGCAAAGTACTACGGACGTTTGACTTTGAACCCAGCAAAACACTTTGATATCATTGGTCTAATTATGATGCTGTTTGTTGGTTTCGGTTGGGCAAAACCAGTTCCAGTAAATCCAAACAACTTCAAAAATCGCAAAGTTGGTGCAATCACCGTGTCGCTTGCTGGCGTGCTTACAAACTTGCTTATAGCCTTTTTGTTTTGCGCAATGTTTGTGTTTGCTGGCCAAGCAAAGGTTATCAAAGGTGAGGCATCCTATTATATTGTGTATTTCTTGCTTTATTTGGGTCTGTACACAGCTTGGCTAAATATCAATTTTGCATTATTCAATTTGTTGCCACTTTATCCACTTGATGGTTACAGGTTACTTTCCTGCT
>JAFTNE010000063.1 GCA_017452035.1 Clostridia bacterium | reverse complement strand
CAAAATGGCAACAAACAAGGTTATCATCATGATACGAAAAGTTTTGTTTGCCGATTGAACGTAGCTTTCATCCTGCGCCAAAAAGTCCACAGCCTTGTCGTACTGTTGTTGGTAAAAGGTGCGAATTTCATCGCTATCATTGTCCTTTGCAACAAAGTTGCCTTCGCCGTCCTTTGCAAACAAGCCCGATTGTTCCTTTGCTTGGTTGTACTCGTCAAGTTTGCCAGCAGTTATGCATCTCAAGTCGTTTTTGTAGAAAAACTCAATTGCTGGGTTGTAGTTTTGCTCTACGCTTAGTGTTTGGTCGTAAGCGTTGTGTATGGAAAAGAGCATACCACCCTTTTCCACATACAATCCACTTTGTTTGCTTTGAAAATTAATGTCCTCTACTGCCTTGAAGTAGCCCAAAGGTTCAAACAACACTACTGCTGAAAAAACCATCAGTGCCACAAAAACAATAGCTACAAACAACACGTCAAGCGCGCCCGAGCCAATTCGGCGCATAAGTGATGGTCGGCCGATATTTTCGGCGTCTTTTTTAATTTTCTCCTTACGAGCCAGCTCGTCCATCGCTTGGATGTCGTATTCGTTCATCAATTACCTCTAAATAAATGTTAGTTTACAGTGGCTTTACCGAGCCAAGTGCAGCACGGTTGTGACCGTCAAACAAAACGATGCCTTCGCCAACAATGTCAAACTTGATTTCTTGGTCTACTGCGTAGTCGATTGCGCCAAATACAACCGATGACAGAATTGTATCGCCAATTTTAATTTTGATGGTCGTTTCCATACCTGCTGGAAGTGTAGAGTAAGCTGTGCCTGTAAGCGCGCCGTCATCCACAATTGGCAAAAACTCTGGTCTGATACCAAGTGTAAGTTGGTTGCCTTCAGTAAGTGTAAACTCTTCTGTTGCTGTGTAAAGCATTTGGTTACCCAAAAACTCAATTTTGATTTCCTTTGGAGAAACAACTTCCAACAACTTAACGTTGATAAAGTTCATTGTTGGGTTACCAATAAAGTCGGCAACAAACAGGTTGTTTGGTTGGTTGTACACTGTAAGTGGTGGGTCGTATTGTTGCATGATACCCTTTTCGATCAAGCAAATACGGCTTGCCAATGTCATAGCTTCCAATTGGTCGTGGGTTACGTAAACAAACGTAGAGTTTGTATCGGTGTGCAAACGCTTGAGTTCGGTACGCATTTCGCCACGAAGTTTTGCGTCCAAGTTACTAAGTGGTTCGTCCATAAACAATACCTTTGGAGATGGCGCAAGTGTTCTGGCAATAGCAACACGTTGTTGTTGACCACCGGAAAGTTCTGCAGGATATCTATCCCTAAACTCTTCGATTTTGAGCATTTTCATTACTTCCAAAGCACGGTCAGCAATGTCTTGCTTTTTCCATTTGAGGTTTTCCAAACCGAAAGTAATGTTTTGGTAAACTGTCATGTGGGGCCACAATGCATAGTTTTGGAACAAAAAGCCAATATTACGCTTTGCAGGTGAAACGTTGATACCCTCTTCGGAGTCAAAAACAACAGTGTCACCAATGGTGATACGACCGGATGTGGGGGTTTCCAAACCTGCGATCATACGCAAAGTTGTTGTTTTACCACAACCCGATGGACCGAGCAAAGTGATAAACTCACGGTCTTCAATTACCATATTCAAATTATCTACGGCTGTAAAATTGCCCCATCTTTTTGTAACGTTAATTAGTTCAATTCTTGGCATAAATATTAACCTCCAATTCCTTTGTCGATTGATGCGCCTGTAAGTTTGTTAACAAGCAAGTTTACTATGATAACAAAGGAGACGATCAACAGGTTGATTCCGTTTGCAAGTGGTGTTGCACCATTTCTTGTCAAGTATTCCATAACGTTGGTAGCAAGTGTCAAACTGGACGTTACCAAAACGAACAAGGTGTACTCTCTCATACAGGAAATAAATGGGAGCAAATAACCACTGATAAAGCTGGACTTTTGTATTGGGAACAAAATGCGCGTCATACGCTTGCCCCAAGGGCATCCAGTGATGATGGCTGCTTCTTCAATTTCGCCGGAAAGTTGCAACATTGCGTTTGTGCCAGTACGTGATGCAAATGGCAGGAACTTGATACCACCAATGATGATACAAATTGCAACGGCAGATGCCTCGTTCAAGGATGTGGAAACGTCCAAAAACTTGAATGCGTCCATCTTGATAACGGAAAGGAACACTGCAGAGAAACTCAAAGAAGGAATCAAGTAAGGCAAAAATGCCAAACTGGATACAAAGTTTGCCAACTTGCTGTGACGTTTTTTGCTAACGGCATAGCCAATGAGGATACCACAAGTACCACAAATAGCAGATACAATCAACGCAACAATAAAGCTACGACCAAAGGAGGACAAAATTGTTGGGTTAAACAAAATACCCAACGTAGAGATACCTCTGGATGAAAGGTATACGTCATCAATGGTTGGTGTGGTGCTAAACCAGTATTTAAGCGTAATAGAAGAAAAGTCGCCAGATGTTTCCATTATGCTTTCAAATATAAAGGAAATCAACGGAACAATCGCAAAGAAAACCGTCAAAATAACCATTACGATTGCAATGGGCCACTTTGCTCCTTTCAAGTCGATTTTGCTGATTTGACCCGACTTACCAGAAACTGTTGTAAAGCGTTTTCTACTTTTGGTAAAGGAGTTGTTGACAATCAAAATGATCATACTAAATATCAACAAAATGGTTGCCATAACGTAGCCTTCGCCCAATTTACCAGAGTTAAGCGCACTGCGCATTGTCAATGACAAAAAGTAGGTTGGGTTTGTTTTGCACAAAAATGATGGAACTGTGTAGGTGGAAATGGAACTTGCAAATACCAACAAAATTGTGGAAATCATTGCTGGAGCAACAATAGGAAGTGTGATACGCCAAATGATCTTCCAGCGGGATGCTTGCAAAATTGTTGCTGCCTCCTCCAAGTTGGCATCCATGTTACGTAAAATACCACCAATCAAAATGTAGGCAAATGGCGCATAGTGGATACCCATTACCACTGCCGTTGGGAAAAATCCGTACAACATCCACTCGGGTACACAAATGCCCGTCAAAGATTGCAACAAACCAATACCGGGCGCAGCATCAACAGAGCTATTTTTGAAGAAGTTTTCCCAAAACATTGCAAGTGACCAAGATGGCATGATGTATGGGAATACGAATACTGTGGAAATAAACTTTTTGAAAGGTATGTTTGTTCTTGTAATCAAAAATGCCAATACACCACCAATAACAACGGCAATTACACACGCT
>JAFTNE010000062.1 GCA_017452035.1 Clostridia bacterium | reverse complement strand
TAACAATGGCGATAACAGCGCACAGCAATGATGCATAGCAAGCATAGGCAACTATCATCACTGCAATATCTTCATCCATTAGCCCCACTGTCAAAGCCAAAATTGCCGTTAGTAGTGTTAATATAAGGGATATAAACATACCACTTTTTTGCAATGATACAAACAACACGCCAAAGCTGATGAGCAAGCCACCAAGCAAAAACAGTAAACGCAAATCTTCAACAGCAAGTCCCAGCACCAAGGAAATTACGCCCAAAGCAAACAACGATAGGCCAGTGATGTTATATAATTGTGTCGAGGTGTTTGTTTTTGCTGGTGCAGGTTGAACATCCTGCTCTTTGCCACAAGCGATGTACTCCACTGTGGTATCCAGTAGTTCGGCAAGGGCAATTAGGTTGTTGGTATCGGGATAGGTGATGTTCTTTTCCCATTTGGAAACAGATTGACGGCTGATGCCCAGTTTGTCAGCAACGTACTCTGGTGATAGGTTTTTGTTTTTGCGACACTTTTCAATGCGCTCGCCTACGGTCATATGTGCGACCTCCTTACATTTATTGGTGTAATTGTACCACATTTTGTGTGGGAAATCTACCACCTATTTGTCAATTTTGAGGTGCTAACTGTTGTATTTTGGAGCAAACAAAAAGGCGAGAGATGTTTCTCGCCCTTTTTGGTATTGTATTTTATTTAAATGCACTACTGCGTTACACTGCGATAATTATTCAGCAGGAACAAACAACGTTGGGTTTGCCTCAATTTCTGCAACAATACCTTCGATACGTTTGATATCTTTTTTCCAAGTGAAAACTTGTACAACTGCAATGGGTACAGATGCAATCATTGTCAAGCAACCTTGCAAAAGTGAGAAGAAAAACGCGCCAATACGTGCAGGCGCTGTGGATGCGTAGGTATCTACGTAGCCATCTTCGTCAACGGTGTGTTGAACGTAAAGTTGAGTTTTAGCCTTTTCTCTGTCGTCCTTGGACCAGTTCCAACCAATTGGGAAACCAACAAAGCAAAGTGTCCAAGTAGCAGGAACAAACAATGTTGGGATGATAGACCACTCAAGAAGTGGTTCGGGTTTGTAGTTGGGGTCTGTGGATGCACTACCACCAACCAAGCCAGCGCAAACTGCAACAACGCCAAGAAGAACAACTGCCCAGATACACAAAATTACAATACGAGCAATGCGACCAGCCTTACGTTTTTTGAGGTCTTTTTTGATTGTTTTGAGTTGAACGCTGTACACTGTTTGATTTTCGTGCGCATCACGCATGTTTTTTTGCAAATCGTCGTACAGTTCCATTTTGATGAGTGCCATAAAACTATCTCCTTTATCTTTTTTGTACACAAATTTTAAGTACCAAACAATTATACCCCCCCCCGTCAATTTTGTCAAGCATATTATTTGATAATATTATCGATACCATCAGTGGTAGTATTTGTACAATTTTACGCATAAAATGGCGAGAAAATCCTCGCCATTTATCTTATTGAATATTAGCTTGTTGTTTGTTAAGTCAGCTTACTCTAAGTAAGCTCAGCATAACTAAATAAGGTAAATCTAAATGCAAAAGTTACTTTGTATATACCTATTACTGCTTTCGCTGGAAAATATGCCACACTGTCGTACGTGCAAAAGGCAGATTGCTTGGCAATTTAAAAAATTTTGTCAGTTGCGTTAGCATTGTTGTTTCCAAACGACAATATGTTTGCAAGTTACTACAAAATAAAAAACCTTGACAGGTTATCAAGGTTAATTGTCTAAAAAATTAAGTTTGGATGTTTTACGACATACGTAAACACAAAATAGAATACCTATTTAGATTTTATTCTATCGGGTTTGAAACACATTTGTTCCCACATGGCAGGCGATTCGATACGCTCAACTACTTGGTCGCCATCAAACCTTTCTAATACCACTGTACCACCCATGCGATGGTAGGAACCACGAAAACCAAGCAGATAGAACATAACGGCCAATGGTTTACAAACGATGTCTTT
>JAFTNE010000061.1 GCA_017452035.1 Clostridia bacterium | reverse complement strand
TGTTATTGTAAATGTCAAAACAAAGTAGATGATTGCAACGGCAAGGTATGTTCCAAATGTGTCAGTCGTCATTGTAACAATGGTTTTTGCTTGGAAATACAATTCCGTAAAGCCAATAACGTTAAGGACGGAAGTATCTTTGATGTTGATAACAAACTCGTTGGAAACACTTGGCAAAATGTTGCGTAGTGCTTGTGGAATTACCACCTGCCACATTGTTTGCGAGTGCGTCATACCAATGGCGTAGGCACCTTCAAATTGGCCTTTGTCAATGGAAATTATACCACCACGCACAATCTCTGCCATGTATGCGCCAGTGTTGATGGATACAATGATGAGTCCTGCAACAATAACGTCCATTGTATTACCATTGTTTACAAGGGCATAACCCCAAAAGATAACCATTGCTTGTACCATCATGGGTGTTCCACGGAATACCTCTACATAGGCAGTCAATATCCAGTCGCCAATGGTTTTTAGAGCGCGCAAAAACTTGTTTTGTGGGGTTGGAATGGTGCGATATGTGCCAATAAGTATGCCAAGTAGCAAGCCAACAATTGTACCAACAAGGGCAACAAGCATGGTGTAGCCAACACCTTCTAACAGCCAATCGGAGTATTTAACAAAGACGTCCCCTATTTGTTTCAAAAAGTTCATTGTAGTTTCCTCTAAGTTTATTCGGCAACGGAAAGTTCAATTGCCAGTTGCATCATTTGTTCGCGTTCAGCTTGTGTAATGGCCTCGATTGCCTCGTTTACTTGTTGGGTAAACGGGCTGTTCTTTTTGAGACCGATGGCAATTTGTACGTCTTCGGCAGATGCAGTAAAGCCGGTGGAGTTGTTTACAAGGTGAACGTAGGTAAACGCGTTGTTTGCTGAACAATCGGCAATAGCTCCTGGCTCTTCGGCAACGTAGCCGTCAATTGTCTTAAAGTTAAGCGCATTGATCATCAAGGGGAAGGTTTCCATTGGTGTTTGACGGATGATGTTGTGCGCTTGGCATTGCTCACTTAAAGCTTTGTCGTGGAAAGTGCCAAGTTGCGCAACAATTTTTGCGCCGTCAAAGTCGGCAAGGCTTGTAGCATTGGCATATTTGCCATCCTTGCGTACAACAATTACAAGTTGACTTTCGTAGTAGTGACTGGAAAAGTCGATGGACTCGCGTCTTTCGGGTGTGGGGCTCATGCCAGCAATGATAAAGTCCAATGCGCCAGTTGCAACGGCGTTAACAAGTGCTTCCCACTCGTACTTTACAATTACAAGCTCTTTGCCAAGTACCTCGGCAATTTTCTTTGCAATCATAACGTCGTAGCCGTTTGCGTAACCTTTTGCATTACTAATTTTTACTGCGCCGTTTGAGTCGTCCACTTGGGTGTAGTTAAATGGTGCGTAGCCACATTCCATACCAACGTAAAGCTTGTTGGGGTCTTTTTCCTTTTGACAAGCAGTAAGGGACAGTGTTGTAATCATTAGTAGCATTACAATCAAAGCAATTGTGATAACTTTTGTGAGCGTTTTCATGTGTGAGTACCTCTTTGTGATTTTTTACACTTTGTTCGATAGGGCGTTTGTGTTAGATACCTTGTATACTCTCTTGCGTTGCGTTTTTTTTGCAATAAAAAAGGTTTATTTCAAAAAACTGGCGTTTTTTTTGCAATAAAAAGACCGCAACAAGCGTGAGACGCATATTGCGGTATTGTAACCAAAACAAGTGCGATAGCTCTCCGCTTTTAGCGACAGTCCTATGCATATTTTGCATAGTCCCAGGTAAATTGCTCACTCAGGTTCAAGCAACAACCTTCGGCGATTTTTCCTTTACCACTCAAACAAAGTCCTGACTGTTTGAGCTTGTCATAAAAATCGCAACCTCTATCAAATTAAGTTGTGACTATATTTTAGCAACATTAGGCAGTGTTGTCAACAAAATTGCGCCTGTGTGGCAAAAGATATTTTTGCTGTATAATTGAACGTTTTGCAGTGGTATTGCATAGTTGTTTTTTACGCAGACGACATTTTTTAACAAAACAAATTACTTTTTTACGCATTTTTGCATTTGACAAGCGTATCAATATACTGTATAATTTATTGCAACAAAGTTTTTTTGTTTCTTTTGTTATTTATTGATGGCGTTTTTGCCACTTTTATTTCAATTTTTAACATAACACACATTTTTAACATCAGGGGTAATATTGCCTCTTTTACGCTGTTGCCATTTTCGCATTGCAAGTTGGCAATGGGTACTATTACTTTTACAACACTTTGTACCTTTTTGGAGGAATCATGTCACAAAAATTTGAATCTTTGCAAGAATTAACTGCAAAAATGAGCAAAATGACCATCTTGGAACTGCGTGAGCTTGCGCGTGAGTTTTACATCATTCCACGTAATCTTCCACGTGGCGAGTTGGTTAGACTTATCACAGCGTCATTTAATGGCGAGTTAGAACCGGAAATCCCCATCAAAACGGGTCGTCCTACCAAAAAGACCAAGCTTGCCCAAGCAGAGATAGAAAACAACTTTGGCAGTGATGACTCGGTGGACAACGTTGACAAAAACCTCCCTCGCACAGGTATTTTGGAGGTTTTGCCTGACGGCTACGGCTTTGTTCGTACGGAAAACTACTCTTCTCACCCCGGACGTGATTACCACGTGTCTCAAAGCCTCATAACAAAAATGGGTTTGCGCTCTGGTGACAAGGTCAAAGTAGTGTTACATCAATTTCCCGATCGTAACGTGCCAACAGCAGTGTACGTTCAGGAAATTAACGACCAACCTTGCAACGAAATTACCCGTGTGCCCTTTGATAGTTTGGAGGCATGTTTCCCCAAGAGCCGTATCGTTTTGGAAAGGGAAAAGTTCGACTACTCCCTTAGAGCTTTGAGTTTGGTTGCCCCAATTGGTAAGGGTCAACGTGGACTTATTGTTGCGCCACCCAAAACAGGTAAAACAATTTTGCTCAAAAAAATTGCCATGGCAGTGCGCAAAAACCATCCAGAAATTCACTTGACGGTTTTGCTTATTGACGAACGCCCCGAGGAGGTTACCGATTTTAGAGAAAGTGTCGACTGCGAAGTTGCCTACTCCACCTTTGACCAATCTCCACAAAACCACGTTCGCATTGCCGAGCTTGTTTTTGCCAACGCTCGCCGTCGTGTTGAGCAGGGCCAAGACGTTATGATTTTGTTGGATAGTATCACGCGTCTATCTCGCGCATACAACCAAACAGCCGAGCAATCGGGCAGAACCTTGACGGGTGGTTTGGATATCTCGGCACTTCAAGAACCAAAACGCATGTTTGGTCTTGGACGTAACACCAAATCGGGTGGCAGTTTGACGGTACTTGCAACTGCGCTGATTGATACCGGTAGCAAGATGGACGACATCATCTACGAAGAGTTCAAAGGAACTGGCAATATGGAAATTCAACTGGATCGCCGTATGAGCGAAAAGCGTATTTTCCCTGCTATCGACCTCAATCGCAGTGGTACACGCCGTGAGGAACTGCTACTTAACCAAAACCAATTGGAGGGCATGTACCTTACACGTCGACTTCTCGCCGGTGAAGACCCCATCACAGCCACCGAAAACTTGTTGCAAATCATCATGACTACCGACAACAACGACCAAACAATTGAAACGCTAAAAATTCTTGTCAAAAACGCACAAGCACGAAGGAAAAAACAATCAACATGAAAACTGTAGTATTGGGTATGAGTGGTGGCGTGGATTCGGCCGTATCTGCATACCTACTTAAACAACAAGGTTACAACGTAATAGCATTGTTTATGCACAACTGGGAGGAGGATGACGAAAACGGTTGTTGTACTGCCGAGCAAGATTTTGAGGACTTAAAGCGCGTTTCCGATAAACTTGGCATACCATACTACTCGGTAAACTTTGCCCAACAGTACAAAGATAGGGTATTTAGCTACTTTTTGGAAGAGTACAAACGTGGACGCACCCCCAACCCTGACGTGCTTTGCAACCGTGAAATCAAGTTTGGCCCATTTTTGCAATACGCCAAGGCTTTGGGCGCAGACTACATTGCAACAGGTCACTACTGTGGCATTAGGCATGATGGAGACACTCATTACCTTTTGAAGGCAAAAGACCAAACCAAGGACCAAACTTATTTTCTAAACCAACTCAGCCAAGAGCAACTCAAAGACGTTTTGTTTCCCCTTGCTGATATGGACAAAAGTGAAGTGCGCAAAATTGCTGATGAGCTGGGCCTTGTAAATGCCAAAAAGAAGGATTCCACAGGCATTTGCTTTATTGGCGAACGCAATTTTAGGGAGTTTTTGCAAAACTATTTGCCCAACCAAGAGGGCGACATTGTAGATATGGAGGGCAAGGTTGTAGGCAAACACATTGGACTTATGTACTACACACTGGGCCAACGCCGTGGACTGGGACTTGGTGGCACAACGGAAGGTCAAGGCCGTTGGTTTGTTGTGGAAAAGGACCTTGCAAACAACCGTCTTATCGTTTCCCACGGAGACGAAAGCGTACTTATGTCCAAAAGCCTTGTTTCCAACCAAGTCAACTGGATTCCTCACAAGCCAACTCAAAACAAGTTTACTTGCACAGCCAAGTTTAGATATCGCCAAAGCGACCAAGGCGTTGACGTGGAAATTTTGGATGATGGCAAAGTAAAGGTTGTTTTCCACGAGCCACAACGTGCCGTAACCCCTGGACAATTTGTTGTATTTTACGATGGCGAATTGTGCCTTGGTGGTGGCATCATTGACGAAGTTTATAAGTAACTTACGTAAAAAATCGCACACGTGTGCGAAAAATCACAAAAAATCTTAACCCAATAGGTATTAGTTATGGGAAAAATTCGCAAACCAAGAAAAAAAGATATTCCAGTGGAATTACCAGTGGAACAAACTACACAACCAACAGAGCAAACGGTCGAGCAACCAACGGAACAAGTTGCGCAACCAACCCAAGCGCAAGTTGAGGCTGAAATTACTGCCATTGCAAACGACAGCACACTTGCACCCAAAAAACGCATTTGGGAAGTGGACTTTTTGCGTGGCTTTATGATTTTGTTTGTAGTTTGGGACCACTTTATGTGGGACGTTCGCTATGGGTTTAACAGCAACTACAAAACAGCATTGTTCCAATGGCTGTACGAACTTTCTGGGCAATACTACGGAGCATATGGTCTAAGGGCACTCACCCACGATACTTTTGTATCCATGTTTGTGTTTACCTCTGGCGTATCCTGTGCCTTTTCCAATTCCAACGGAAAGCGTGCCATCAAAATGGTGTGTTTTGCATTGTTACTTTCGGCAGCAACCTTTGCAGCAGGGTCAATTTTGCAAGCAGATATAACCATCAACTTCAACGTTATCCACGTTGTGGCCCTTTCGGTACTTGTTTGGTCTGGGTTGGAGTGGCTTGCATCCAAGTTCAAAAAGGACTGGCAACACAACTTGTTTGGCTGGCTGATGTTTGCCATTATTATCACTGTGTTAATTGTTGGATACCAAGCAAAGGTAAAGCCTTGGACAAACGAAAGTCGCATTTGGTTTTTCCTTGCCAACCACAGTTTTTCCGTGCCGGGATTTGCTGAGTATTGGGGTGGCGACTACCTTTCATTCTTCCCCGATTTTGGCTGGTTTTTGGTGGGTGCTTTCCTTGGACAGAAACTTTACAAAGAGCGCACAACGTTGTTTCCCAAGTTCAACGCCAAGTGGGTTAGCCCCATTACCTTCTGTGGTAAGTATTCCCTTTGGGTATACTTTGGCACACAACTTGTTATGTACGGATTTTTCTACCTGTTCCACCAACTTTTGGGCATTATCTAATTTTATTGACGTAAATTTTCAACCTATCACAAAAACACAAAGATACGCAAAAATACCATTTGCGTATCTTTTTTGTTTGGGTTTTTAGTATTTTGCAAGTAAAGAGGGCTATCGTAAAAATGTCAAAAGCAAATGCAGGGGCATATATGGCTACAATTTTTGATAAATAGTTGATTTTGTATATCATTTAGTGGTATAATAATATATCAAAGTATACTCAAGTAGTATGCCCTAAGGAAAGTTTACATGAAAACAAAGTTTAACGTAACAGGTATGACATGCTCGGCGTGTTCTTCTCACGTAGAAAAGGCCGTAGCAAAGGTTGAGGGTGTAACATCCGTCAACGTTAGTTTGCTTACAAACTCGATGGTTTGCGAGCATATTTGTGATACACAAAATATTATTGATGCTGTTGTAAAAGCAGGCTACAACGCAACAGTTGACGGCGAAAAACAGCAAACAAAAACGGACACACAAAAGCAACCAACAGGTATCACTCTTGGCCGAGTTATCAGTTCCATTGTGTTGTGTGTGGTTTTGATGTACGTTGCAATGGGACACATGGTAGGTTTGCCACTGCCCAGCTTTTTGGATGGCCCTCAAAACGCCACCAACTTTGCGCTTGTACAACTACTGTTGTGCTTGCCCGTGTGGTACATCAACCGTAGCTACTTTATTGTAGGTTTCAAGCGCTTGTTTAGTCGTGCGCCCAACATGGATAGTCTTATTGCCGTTGGTAGTAGCGCAGGCGCAATCTATGGCGTAATCATTATGTTTATGGTGGGCAGTGCCCTTGGTAATGGGGATATGACCACTGTCGAGCAATACCACCACCAACTTTATTTTGAGTCCTCTGCTATGATTTTGGCACTTGTCAACCTTGGCAAGTACTTTGAAGGACGCTCCAAACTTAAAACTGGCGACGCATTGGCAAAACTCAAAAATCTTGCCCCCAAAAGCGCAATTTTGCTTGTTGATGGCAACGAAGTTACAGTGGATAGTCAAGATGTCAAGGTGGGCGATGTTGTAGTTGTCAAGGCAGGCATGACCTTCCCTTGTGACGGCAAAATTGTCTTTGGCAGTTGCTTTGTTGACCAAAGCGCACTAACGGGCGAACCTATTCCAGTGGAAAAACAACTGGGGGATAACGTTGTTGGTGGTGCAATAAATGCCGGGGGATTTGTTCAAGTAGAGGTAACGTCCGTTGGCGAAGAAAGTACCTTGTCCAAAATTATTGCCCTTGTAGAAAGCGCTAGCACATCCAAAGCACCCATTCAAAAACTAGCCGACCAAGTTTCGGCAGTGTTTGTACCCGTTGTTATGGCAATTTCCCTTGTGACGCTAATTGTGTGGTTGGCAACGGGCAATACCTTGTTTAATTCGTTGGACTTTGCAATTTCCGTATTGGTAATCAGTTGCCCATGCGCATTGGGGCTTGCAACACCAGTGGCTCTTATGGTTGCCACAGGCAAAGGCGCGCAAAATGGCATACTTATCAAAAATGGCGAAATTTTGCAAAAACTTTCCACAGTTCAAACTGTTGTGTTGGATAAGACTGGCACAGTAACCATTGGTAAGCCAACTGTTGCTGACGTGGTTACAACGGCAACGGAAAGTGACTTTTTGCACATTGTTGCAGGCATCGAAAAACAAAGCGAGCATCCACTTGGCAAAGCCGTTGTGGACTACGCACAAAATAAAAATATTTCTCTTGCAACTCCCACAAACTTTGCTACTATCCCTGGTCAAGGTGTAACAGCCGTTGTGGACGGGGTAACCTACGCCATTGGCAACAAGCGTTTGATGGACGAGCTTGGTGTTGAGGTGGACGTTGATTTTGAACAATACAAGGGCAAAACGTTGCTACTTGTAGCAAAAGACAACGCGTTTTGGGGGCTTATTACAGTGGGCGACCAAATCAAGCCCACATCTCAATTTGCCATTGAGCAACTAAAAGCATTGGGTATCAAAACGGTACTTTTAACGGGCGATAACGCCTACACAGCGCAACAGGTATGCGAGCAACTTGGCATTGAAAGCTACTTTGCTGACGTTTTGCCCAACCAAAAGGCGCAAATTGTGAGCGAACTTAAACAAAACTCTATTTGCGCAATGGTGGGAGATGGCATCAATGATGCCCCAGCTCTTGCCACAGCTGATGTGGGATTTGCCGTTGCTGATGGTACCGACATTGCTATTGACAGTGCTGACGTAATACTTGTTCAAAACGATTTGCAAAGCGTTGCAACAGCAATAAGACTTTCTAAAGCAACGGTAAAAAACATCAAACAAAATCTGTTTTGGGCATTTTTCTACAATGCACTGGGCATCCCCCTTGCAGCAGGGGTGTTGTATCCTGCATTTGGCATCAAGCTTGTGCCAATGTTTGGCGCGCTTGCCATGGCATGCTCTAGCTTGTTTGTTGTAACAAACGCATTGCGACTTAACTTTTTCAAATCAAAACACAAATTGGTGGAAAATCAACTTCCACCAGAGGAGATAACAATGACATACAAACTTTCCATCCAAGGCATGATGTGCCCACACTGCACAGGACGAGTAGAGTCCACTTTGAAAGCTCTTAGTGGCGTTACTGACGTTGTTGTAAGCTTGGAGGGCAAATACGCCCAAGTTACAACCTCTTGCGAAATGGCCGATACTTTGAAATCAGCCGTAGAGGCGCAAGGCTACCCCGTGTTGGAAATTGTCAAGCTGTAAAAAGTGCAATTTTACAATTATCCTGTAATTGTTGGCGTTTTTCTCTAACAAGTGTAATTGGGTATACAATCTAAAACATTTCTTACGATAGGGCATTTGTCAAGGCTAAAAAGCGTGCGTACCATCATATAATAGGGGTATGAATAATTCGTTTACGCAGGTTATTGACAAAATTTGTGGGCAGGAGATATCCTCACTTGCCAGCTATAAGTACTCCGTTTTTGGTGGCAAAACAGTGGTGTTAGAGGGACACAAAGGCATCTGTCACTACGCTTTGGACAAAATTGCCTTCACTTTGGGCAAGCAAACACTAACCATTGTTGGCAAAAATTTGCAACTAAAATGCATGGATAAGCACTTTGCAGTGGTTGTGGGAGATGTTTGCTTGGTAGAGGTGTCACAATGAGTTACACCAAAGTGACATTTTGTGGGCTCAATTTGACAAGGCTTATTTGTAAGCTTTGCAAAAGTGGCATTGTATTGCTTTCCGTTACCAAATGCGGACAAAGTTGCTCCATCACAGTAAACTATCGCGACAAAAAACGCCTTTTGCAACTGCTTGAAGAAGGGTGCTACAAGGTAACGGACGTGCAAAACTTTGGTATGGTTGCGCATTTTGAGTTTGCAAAGCAACACATTGTGCTTATTGTTGCGCTTGTGTTGATGGTGGCAGTTTGTATGGTATTACCCAGTTATTGTTGCAAAATTGTGGTAACTGGCGACCTTTCAAGTGACGTTGTAACTGCCCAAATGCAAGAGTTGGGCATCACTGTTGGTGCAAATATTGCCAAATTGAACATTGACCACTTGGAAAACGCTCTTGCCACACGCTTGGACGTGATGTACGCAGTGGTAACACGCAAAGGCAGTGTACTGTACGTTGATACCATTGCAAAAAAGCAAATAGATGCACCCATCGACATGCACAAGCGTAGGGATATTGTTTCCACCTGTGATGGCATTGTGCAAAGTCT
>JAFTNE010000060.1 GCA_017452035.1 Clostridia bacterium | reverse complement strand
TCCTCACCTGAGGCGCTTGCCGAGTTACTTACGGGCGAAGATGTTGGTGTATTTTCCGTTTTGGGTGGACTTGCAACCCAAATTTTTGACGGGATGCAACAAGCTGGTGTAGATACCTTGGCTGCTTTCTTGGGAGATTTGCTTGCAACACTTATTACTGGATTTGTAATTTGGCTTGTTAGTTACCTTATTTTGAAGTATATTTGTATTGGACTCAAAAAGCTTATTTGTCTGTTGGCCGGTGTGCCTGTTATCAAAAGTATCGACAAGATTATTGGAGCTGTATTCTCTGTAGCTTTTGGTTACATTGTTGTGTTTGGTGTACTCTACTCTGCTTTTGCAATTGTTTGCGCAAACTTCTTCCCAGAATTGGGCGCACAAGTTGTAGCTATGGCTGACGGTTCTATGTTGTTCTCCTACGTACACCACACCAACTTTATTGGCGATTTGCTTTGTGGTTTGTTTAAGGTTGACTACGCTACGTTTAGCTTGATTGGTTAATTTTGTAGCGACAATCAACTTTTAGTACAAATTTAATTGAATTATCCAACGTTTTAGCGTCTGCTTTTTGCAGACGCTTTTTGTTTCACGTGAAACAAAAGGAAGATTTTACAACGAAGGTTTTTGTAAAAATACACAGCAGTTTTGAACCATATTTGATGTATTTTCCCTCAAAAAACAGCACAAATTTATGCGAAATGGTTAAAATTTAAGTAAAATAGCCTCATAATACACCGTTTTTTCACTAAAATATGCCAACACATATTGTCTTTGACGTAGGTATTGCGATGCAGATTGCTTCCATTCCAGTAAAGGTTCGCGCTGCCGAAACGTAACTTTTTAGACATCTAAAATCGTGCATCAGCGGCTCTATTTCAGCGATAGCAAACTATCAGCTTTGTATCAAGCAATTTTTATAAGTTGACCAATTTAGAATTAGCGACTTTGCTTTTCGATTATTTGTTTAGTGTGTTTCACGTGAAACATCTTTAATTGGAAAATCTTGTGGTGCATGCAATTGAGTAGCAATATGACAGTCTTGCTTGCCCTACTACGCAATACTTTAGAAAAATGCATCACCACCAATGTTTCACATGAAACAAAAAGCAACGAAAAGTCAAGCAAGCCCAAATGGCTAAACAAAAAGTGTTTGTTGCTTTTCGTTGTGCAATAAAATTTGCAAAGGCTTTGATATAGACAACGCAGTAAATTTGAAACTAAAAATGATAGAAAAAAAGCAAAATGAGCTGTAAATACAGAAAAAATAAGCAAAAATACTGCAAAATTGCATTAAAATGAGCAATTGATTGAAAAAAAACAAGGCAAGCCGACACAAAATTGTTTTTTAACTAAGTGACAGATTTATAGCGGCGTAGTTACAATGATGGAAGTAAAATATTTAATAATTCCGATTAAATACGTGTAAGTATACATTATAAGTAGGATTAGCAAACAAAGGTAAAATAAAGATCACAAAAGCACCACTATCAGTTTGACAATTTGTTCTCAAACCGTTCACGTTACACGAAATAGTCTTGTGGCTGTACGATTTTACTTGCACCACCGTCCAAAATATTAGACACGCAAACACTATCAAAAGCGAACAAATATCGCTATTGGCGCAAAATGTAATAATGAACAAAATGTGTAATAATTTTATTTTAATGCGCAGAATGACAAGTAAAAGGGTATCAAATTTTTGCAAACTTGCTAAAAAATTCTGTTAGAACGGCCGTATGAACCAGTTTTTATAACATATTTATAATATAAATTTGCGACAAAATTGCAAGAAAAAGCTCTATGAAAAAAGTGCAAAATTAACCAAATGGGTTGGTTCTGTAATCGAAATGAAAAATTTGAAAACTAAAATCGAAAAAATAGCAAAAGAAAAAACAGCGAGGATGGTAAGCGCTCTAAAATTTTGTTGTAAAATAAAAGACTAGTAAATAAGAAATAAGCTCTCGGCAAGCCAACGTTTTTCATGTGTCAGCAAAACTTTTCGCTCACTGTTATGCGTTACGGTAATTTTGATATCAAGCAACGGCATTATGTGGTAGTAAAAACGTTTGACAGAGACAAAAGTCGTTAAAAACGCCCATGCAGACCACGTCGAATACAAAGTCAGCGTTTTTTTGGCACGTTCGCGCAAAACGTAAGGCAAACTTGCCTAAAATCAGCAAATTCAACCGTGCTTTTGATTTTTTTAGTTCCTCGCTCTATTTGCAAATTACAGTTCTTAGTAAGATTATGCATTTTTCGCGACACGTATTGAGTTTTTATATAAAATTACATGATTTTGAGTGGTAAAAGTTAGACGTATTGCCACAAATTTGCTTTTATAGTAGTTTTGTTTTAAGTGGCAGATGATTTGAAACAAAAAAACAAAAAACTGCAAAATTTGGTTAAACAAATTGCGATTATTGTCATTTTTTCGCGATACGTCATGAGTTTTTGGGGTAATTTAACACTTTTAGAGGAAAATTATCTGCAAAACAGTCAGCCTATTGGTTTCAACTTATGCAAAATGACTTACTGCTAAAATACGCAATATTTTTTGCCTGCATAACTATCAATTTTTAGTCAAAAAATCTCATTTTTCGCGACACGTCATGAGTTTTTAGTGTTAGCAAGCAAATCGCAAAGTAAAATTACAACAAAAAAGTCGACCACAAAATATGGTCGACAAATTGAAGTGTTAAGTTGTTTACTAGGCATTAGGCAAACAAAGTGTCAATGTTATGCAAACAGCATGCCTCCGACAAGTTCGCCCACTGGGTTAAAGGCCTCATAAACCATTTTCAAAATTTCACTACTATTGATGTGGCTGAAAACGTCGCCAGCAATTTGTGCCAGCCCAAGGTTCATGCCTGAGGATGCAAGTTGTTCGTCAATGGCTACCAACCACTCGGTGCCTGCATTTGACACTGCAAACACAATGCCAAAAATTGCCCAAACAACAGCAACGTTAAACACTGCGCCAAGCAGTCTGTCGATAAACTTCAAAACGCCAACGCGTTTCAAAATTGCTTTGAACATGCCCTTTATTGCAAGTATTACGATTAGCGCTACAAGGAACAAAACTGCAAAAACAATCACTGTCCTAAGGTAAAACATCTCTTGGCCGTTGATAACAATGGGGGTGTCCTCAATGAGATTTTTTACCATTTCCATCTCGCAAACCTTTGGCGCAAAAATGATAGCAACGGCAATTGAGCCAGCTAAGGCAACAATGCCCATAAGCGCATCTACAAAGCCTTTTGCAAGCCCTGCAATAAGCGCAATTACTGCAATGCCCAAAAATACATATCCAATTATATCCATAAAATCACCTCAAAGTGGGGCTTAAGCCCTACAAAAGTAGGCATTTAATGCCTATTCTTCCTCCTTACGGAATTTTTCGCTCATCCACGCCTCTACAAGCTTACAAATTCTGTCAAGGTCATCAGCAGTAAAGTAGTCGATGTAAATACGTCCCTTTGTACCGTTGCCCATTGCAGAAACTTTGGTTGCAAAGGTGCGTTGCATGTTGCCAACAAGGTCGCGAAGTTCTCTGCTTTCTTCCACTACTTTTTGTGGTTTTTGTTTTGGGTTGAGGTACTCGCGCACCATTTTTTCCATTTCGCGAACGGTCATTTGGTTGTCGCAACCTTTCAATGCCAACTTGTATTGTTCGGCAGTTGGAACTACAACCAGCGTGCGAGCATGTCCAGCAGAGAGTCGTCCCTTTTCGATAAGCTCAATTACTTCGTCACTCAAAGTGAGCAAGCGCAAAGTGTTTGCCACAGCCGAACGACTTTTACCAATACGGTCAGCTGCAACTTCTTGTGTCATGTTGAACTCCGTCATCAAAGTTTTGATGGCGCGAGCAGCCTCGATAGGAGAAAGGTCCTCACGTTGCAAGTTTTCAATCAGGGAGATTTCCTTGATTTGTTGTGGAGTGTAGTTGCGAACAATTGCTGGAATCTCCGTCTTGCCTGCAAGCTTGCTTGCTCTAAAACGGCGTTCGCCGGCAATAATCATAAAACGCTTGCCAATTGGCGTTACAACAATTGGTTGAATTACGCCGTGAATTTTGATACTTTCAGCAAGTTCGGCAAGAGCCTCTTCGTCAAAAGTTTTGCGTGGTTGCTCGTAGTTGGGGTCGATGTCCATCAAGGATATCATCACAACTCCGTCTTGGCTTTTGTTTTCGTCTACAGGCGTAACGTCAAAGTCGTTCATGCCCATCAAAGAGGCAAATCCTCTACCTAATCCTTTGTTTGTTGGTTTTGCTGCCATAGTGTGCTATTCCTCTCTTTGTAAAAATTGCTTGGTCAACGCAGAGTAAGCTGCTGCGCCACTGGAGTTTGGCGAGTGCAAAAAGATAGGCACGCCAAAACTGGGGGATTCTACCAAACGCACGTTACGTGGGATGGGTACTGTGTACATTTTTTCGCCAAAATACTTGTAAATTTCGGCAGTAACTTGCTTGGACATAGTCGTGCGAGTGTCGTACATTGTCAAAACAACGCCGTTGATGTTCAATTTTGCATTTAGGCGCATTTTTACAATTTTGATAGTGTTCATCAACTGACTTAAACCTTCCAATGCAAAAAATTCGCTTTGAATGGGGATAACAACGCTGTCGCTTGCAACAAGTGCGTTCAATGTCAATAGTCCCAAGCTTGGTGGACAATCGATAAAGATAAAATCGTAGTTATCGCGAAGGTCAGCCAGGCGAGTTTTCAAAACACTTTCGCGTTGAGGAACGCTAACAAGGTCAACTTCGGCAGCTGCAAGGTCAATATTGCAGGGCAAAATGTCCAAATTTTCTACCATAGTGGGGCGAATCACTTGATTTGCCTCACAATCGCCCATCAAAAAGTCGTAGCAGGTTAGTTCCAGCTGATTTTTTTCGATACCGTAGCCACTGGTGCTGTTGCCTTGGGGGTCAAAGTCGATAAGTAACGACTTTTTGCCAGCCTTTGCAACGTATGCGGCAAGGTTGATTGCAGTGGTTGTTTTGCCAACACCACCTTTTTGGTTAGAAAAACAAATAATTTTACCCATAGTAACTCCTTTTGTCTGCGACAAAGCTATGATTGTGTCTGCGAAAAAGTATACCACAAAACACAAACTTTTTCAACAATATGGCGCAACAAATAACATACTACGCCTATTTTAACAAATATATCATACCACACTTTTGTGCAAATTTAAAGACCATTTGCACTTTTTGTTTCGTAAAAAAATGGTTTTTGTTACGTTTTTGCAAAGTATCAATTTTGCGCGCGAAAATAGTGGATATTTTTTTTGCAACACGCTTGCAAAAATTGGTGGAAGGTTTTGTCAAAAAGGGATGTAAAAAGTGGTGTAAAAGCCATAAAGCATATCAAAATGTAGGTATATTAGCTAAATAGTTGAGATTTTTGTCATAAAGTGGTAAAATGTTATTATGAGAGGTATGCTATGAATTCTACTATCGTTGCCCTTTCCACAGCGCGTGGTCGCAGTGCCATTGCCGTTGTGCGTATGAGTGGCGAAAATGCTATCAATATTGCAAAACAATTTTTTGCGCCCTTCCCCAAAGAGCCTAATTATTTGCGTGTGGGCACGCTAAAAACGCAACATTTTGACGAACACGCAATGTGTGTGTACTTTGTTGGGCCACACTCCTACACGGGGGAAGATACTGTCGAGTTTCACTGCCATGGTGGTACGGCTGTATCTCAAGCAGTAATTGAGCAGTGCCTCCGTTACGGTGCAGTTATGGCGCAAAATGGCGAGTTTAGTAAGCGCGCGTTTATCAATGGCAAGCAAAACCTTACCAATGCCGAAGGTATCATCGAAATGATTGATGCCGAAACAGCATCAGCAGCCAAAGCCGGCGCAAACTTGTTGGAAAACAAGCTGGGTAAACGCGTAATTGAGCTGCAAGACAAGCTTTTGGACCTTATTTCTGCTTGCGAGGCAACGCTTGACTACCCCGAGGAAGATTTAGAACTGCCCACAACGCAAACTGTTGCAAATGGCCTTGGCGAAATTGCCAAAACGCTGGAAAACATCATTGCAACCTCTGCACTTGGCAAAGTTGCAAAGTATGGTATTGACGTTGCCATCGTGGGCGCGCCAAACGTAGGCAAATCATCCTTGCTAAACGCGCTTTTGGGTACTGATAGGGCAATTGTATCGGGTATCGAAGGCACAACCAGAGATATTTTGACGGAAAGCGCATACTATCGCGACATCAAATTTAACTTTATTGATACGGCAGGTTTGCGTGATACCGACAACGAAATTGAGGCCGAGGGTATCAAACGCGCAAAGGCCGTTGCCGAAAAGGCTGACGTTATTTTGTACGTGGTGGACAACCCCAATGACCAAAGTGTTTTTGATACAGACAAGCCACTCATCAAAATTTACAACAAGGCCGATTTGGGCACAAAGGTTGAGCTTGGCGAAAACGAACTTGCCCTTTCGGCAAAAAGTGGCGAGGTGGATAGTTTGAAACAACGCCTGTACGACATGTTTAACGCTGGCGAAATTCAAACGTCCGACCTACTCATCACAAACGAACGACATCTATCTTGCTTGACACAGGCAAAGGTGCAAATAGAAATTGCCCTTGGCGAAACACAGCGCGCAACGTTGGATATCGTAACAAGCGCAATGCGTGACGCCTGGGCTACCCTTGGTGAAATCACTGGCACAAGTGCGCAAGAAGATATTATTGACAGAATTTACTCAAAGTTCTGCCTTGGAAAATAGCATTTTTTACAAAAAATACGGTGAAATTTAGTGGACGTTTTTGGTAAAAAAGTTACCACGTCTGTTAAATTTTGAAACCTTTGTTGCCAATTTTGGCAAACGTTTTAACAAATTAGACCCAAGAAATTAGAGGTAAAATAGTGAAAGATTTTGACGTAATTGTTGTTGGCGCAGGTCATGCTGGATGCGAGGCAGCACTTGCTACGGCAAGGCTGGGATGCAAAACGCTGATGTTAGCAACAAACCTTGATACAGTTGCATATCTTGCTTGCAACCCAAGCATTGGTGGTACAGCCAAAGGTCAAATTGTGCGCGAAATTGACGCACTTGGTGGCGAAATGGCACTTAACGCCGACAAAAGTCTACTTCAAATGCGCATGTTGAACAGGGGCAAAGGCCCAGCAGTGTATTCTCCACGCGCGCAAGTGGACAAAAACTTGTACCATGTCAACATGAAAAAGACGGTGGAAAGCACCCCCAACTTGTACCTTCGCCAAGGCGAGGCAACCAAGGTAGAAGTGCATGATGGTGTCTTTACAGTTACCACTGCCGTAGATTTACAATACACTGCCAAGGCAGTGATTTTGTGCTGTGGTGTGTACCTCAACTCGCGCACATTAGTTGGCAAGTGTATTCGCGAAAGTGGCCCAAACGGCTTTGCTAATGCCAAATTGCTTACGCAAAGTCTGGTAGACCTTGGCTTTACTGTTCGCCGTTTCAAAACGGGTACGCCAGCTCGCGTTCGCCTTACTTCCATTGATTTGAGTAAGACTGTCGAGCAGGTTGGCGAAAGTGACGTTACGCCATTTTCTTACCTAACGGATAGTATCCCTTCCACAAAACGCAGTTGCTATCTCACCTACACAACAGAACAAACCAAGCAGGTAATTTTGGATAACAAACACCTTGCTCCACTGTACAATGGCAGTATCAACGGCGTTGGCCCACGCTATTGTCCCAGTTTGGAAGACAAAATCGTGCGTTTTTCCGACAAGGACCGTCATCAAATTTTCCTTGAACCCGAGTCGGAAGATACCTGCGAGTTTTACGTTCAAGGGGCATCCACAAGCATGCCGGCAGACGTTCAAGAGCAAATTTACCACTCTATCGAAGGTTTGGAAGACGTGGAAATTATGCGTGATGCCTATGCAATTGAGTACGACTGCATTGACGCAACGGAGCTTGATGCAACGTTGATGTCCAAAAATATCAAAGGACTGTTTTTTGCAGGACAAATCAATGGCACAAGTGGCTACGAAGAGGCCGGCGCGCAAGGTCTGGTTGCAGGCATCAATGCGCAACGTTACCTAAACAAGCTTGACCCTGTAATTTTTCGCCGAGACAACAGCTACATTGGCGTGTTGATTGACGACATCACCACCAAGGAAACGTTCGAGCCCTATCGCATGATGACCAGCCGTGCCGAACACCGACTTGTTTTGCGTCAAGACAATGCTGACCTTCGTCTTACGGAAATTGGTCGCCAAATCGGCCTTGTAAGTGATGAGCGCTACGCCAAGTATTTGCGCAAAAAGGAGCAAATGGCTCTTTGCGAAAAGCAACTAAAAACTGTGGTTTCTCCAAAAGTTTACGGCCCATTGTTTGAAAGTAAAAACGAGCCAGTTACTGGCGCAGGCCTAACTTTGGACGAAATGCTTCGCCGTACAAACATCACAATCAAGGATATTCAAACGCTGGGATACTTCCAAGATATTGATGCTGATGCCCTTGCCGAAGTGGAAATTGAATGCAAGTATCGTGGTTACATCCAAAAGGAAATGGACGCTATCGCCCAAGCATCCAAGCTGGAAAACAAGCCTTTGCCTGATGATATCGACTACATGGCAATTGATGGACTGCGCATTGAGGCGCGCCAAAAACTACAAAAAATACGCCCCAAAAACCTTGGTCAAGCAGGGCGCATCAGTGGTGTTTCTCCTGCAGACGTTCAAATACTAATTGTGTACCTTGCCCAACGTGGCCAGTAGTTATACACAAAAGTAAGGGTTAAATGCCAACTTTTGTAGGCGTTAACACTCACTTTGGCAAAATGCCTAAATAGCACAAAGTGCAAATAGCCATTGTGCCACAAACAAAAAACATTTTTAACAAAACCTTATGAAACAATTTATTTTTCAAAATACTAATATTGAGCTTACGGACAAGATGGTAGAGCAACTGAATTTCTACTGCGATTTTTTACGCACCGAAAACGAAAAGTACAACCTCACAGCCATCACCGAAAGGGAGGACGTTTGGCAAAAACACTTTGCCGATAGCATACTCGGCTCCGTTGCAATTCCACAAAATGCAACCCTTTGCGATATCGGCAGTGGCGCAGGTTTCCCAGCTTTGCCACTCAAAATTGCTCGTCCAGACGTGAAAGTAACTTTGGTAGATAGCCTCGCCAAACGCATCAATTTTGTTACAATGCTTTGCGAACAAATTGGCGTTGCTGGTCGATTTGTTCACAGCCGTGCGGAAGACTTTGCCAAAACTCACAGCGAGTGTTTTGACGTTGCCACAGCGCGCGCCGTTGCTCCATTGCCCATTTTGTTGGAGTACACTGCGCAAATTGTAAAGGTGGGTGGCATTGTGCTTGCCTACAAAACTGACCTAACGGAAGTAGACGAAGGCAAAAACGCATCAAAGGTTTTGGGCCTCAAACTGGAAAAGCACTTTGCGTTCACCTTGCCCAACGGTAGCAACCGTTGCTTGCTTGTATATCGCAAAATTGCCCATACACCAAAGGTTTACCCACGTGGCCAAAACAAACCTCGCAAAATGCCTTTGTAGGCCTCAGTTTTGACGACACAACGCGCAATGCAAACCAGTTGGTAAATTGACCTACTGTTGCCCAAAACAAACACACGTGTACTTAAAAACGTGCTACACACAAGCAAAAGTCACACAAAACGATAAAAAAACAAGAGCCATGGCGGGTATCCATGGCTCTTTTTGTATTTAGTGTATTGTTGAAAAAGTTCAATATCTTGTTGAAAGACGAGGCGCAACGTAACGCGCCCGTGTCTTGCCAGTTTTTCAGTAGTTTACTAATCTTTTTCCGTCCAAAACAGGTCTTTTGCCCACTCGTATGGGTCGCGTTCCTCTATGGTGTTTGTATCCTTGTCGTAGGATGCAAGTAGCATGTCTTTGGTAAAAAAGCGTTGACGGCCACAATCGGGGCAGGTACACTCGAAGTATACGGTAAAATACACTTTTGTGCCCACAATACGTCTGTTTTCCACCCTCCAAGAAACGTGGTTGTCATTGTTGTAGTTAATGTATGCGCCACAATTTTTGCAAAAACTGCGATTTATCTTTTGGAAACCTTTAATTAGGCCACTAAAAGCCAGCCACAGTGCAACTGCACCAAAAAACAACAGCGCGTATTTCCAGTCGCTTTTGATAAAAAAGTGTCCTACAACACATCCAACACAAATTGCAAAAAAGATAAAAAAGTTACCCCAGTTTTGTTTTATAGCCTCTTTTTTAGTAAGCGTACTCATATTTCTCCTCTCCTGTTTAGCAAAGCACGTTTGCAAATTGCACATACATTATATCATCTGTACAATTTTATGCAACTGTTTTGTTGAGAAATAGCCACAATTTTACTTGCACAAACATTATTGGGATTTGACTAACTGTAAAATTAACCACAAAACTCACTCGTTTTGCAAATTGTCAATCAGTAGTATTGTTGCATTAAAAGCAACTGCACATATGTTGAGCAGGTCGTATCATAATCTTTATTAAAAAATCAGCATATTTTCAAAAAAATGTGATACGTATTGCAAAAAAGTAGTGTAGACAACTTAAAGTATCGCGCGCATTAAAGACTATAAAACGTTGAGTGTATTTTTATCAAACTGGCAACAAAAAAGAACCTTGATTATTCAAGGTTCTTTTTGTTTACAATAATTTTTGTAATGGGTTATCTGCGTTTTTTCTTTTCGCTACGATACACAAAGTTAAGTGTTTTGCGTGGCGCATTGATTGCGTTCAAGATGTTGCTTTGTTGCTTGGGGCTTACGACAATGTGTCTGTTTACGCCTTGACCTTCGCTTTCGGTAGTAACATGCTTGCTGTTTTGCAATGCTGTATGGATGATGCGTCTTTCGTAGGGGTTCATTGGCTCGAGGCTAACTGCAACGCCTGTGCGTTTTACCTTTTGCTCAATGTTACCAGCCAACTTTTTGAGAGTTTTTTCTCTCTTTTGACGGTAGCCTTCGCAGTCCAAAATTACACGCTTAAAGCCACTAGATTTGTCGTTAAGCATCAAACTGCAAAGGTATTGCAATGCGTCCAAAGTTTCGCCACGGTAGCCAATTACGTTACCAGTGTTTTCGCACTTGATGTTTAGCACGATTGCATCGTCAACTTGACCAAGTTCAACAACGCCGTCAGTGATACCCATTTTTGTGATGATGTTTTGTAAAAACTCTTGGATTTCTTGTGCAGGGGTCAAAATTTCGGTAACTTCTACCTTAAAATTTTTCAAAAATCCCCCTTCTTGTAGAACTTTTACGTCCACTTGTTCGCGAGTAAGTCCAAGTTCAGCCAAGGCTTTTTCTACAGCACCATCAAGAGTTTTTCCGGATGCTTGTGTTGTTTTCATAATTACCTCATATAACTTGCTTTACCGCTGTCCACTTGCATTTTTGCAATATCTTTTTGAACCACCTTATCTATGGGCGCCTTCAAAGCAATTGTAGAAATGATACTAATAAAGTAGTTTACTACCATGTAGATACCAAATGCGCCAGTGTAGATAAAGCCAAAGTAAGCCATCATCAAAGGCATCATAATCATTGTTGCTTTGTTGGATTGTTGTTGCTGTTGCTCGGTGGATGTTTGTTGTTGACCTTTTTTGCCAGTCTTTTCCATAGCTTGCGCTACAAACATAGACAGGAAGGAAAGTCCTACTGACAAAATTGGCAAAATCATAAGTCCGTTCCAAGTACCCTTCTCGCCACGGTCACCAGTTGCCAAAACGGCATTTCTAATGGTGTTGTAAAGCTCTTTACCGTTTGTTTCGTCACCGTAGTGGGACATATCCACAAGGCTTACAAAGCTGTTAGAACCACTGTCGTATTGTGGGAAGATGGACTCCCATGTGTCTGGTTGAGCAATGTTTTGAATCCACAACCAACCTTCTTCCATTTGGGAGTACTTTGTTTGGATAGCCTCTGTTACAGTAGTGCTGTAATTAGCAATAAGGTTTTCCAATTGTTTGCCCAACTCTTTGTTTGCAGTATCACTTGAACCTGCAAGTCGGGTAGTTTCGTCTTGGATAGCCTTTATACTGTAAGCAACTTTACTGTACTCGTTTTTGTCGAACTTTGCATTGTACTTGCCATCAACAAGCTTTCCACCAACTTCGTTGTAAGCTTCAACAAAAACGTCGTGAGCCTTTTGTTCAGCAGGGGTTGTTGGTGTTTTGTTTACAATTTGTTCTGCATAGGTTTGGTAGTATGTTTGAGAAAGAGCGTTGAACGTTTGTACACTGCTGTATGTTGAGTAGCTACGCAAGCCACCAAACATAATGAAGAATACAACCATTGTAACGATCATTGGCAAACAGCTTGACGTCATGTTGTAACCATGCTTTTTGAATAGCTTTTGCTTTTCTTCTGCTCCCTTTTGAGAGTCAGCACCGTAGCGTTTGTCGATTTCTGCAATGTAAGGTTGCATCATTTGCATCTTTACAGACATCTTTTTGCCACTTAGGCGTTGCCAAAAATCAAGTGGCAACATCAAGATCTTCAAAAATACGGTAAATACAACAACTGTCCATCCGTATGAACCAATCCAACCGTGCATAGCCTTTACGATACGGCCTACCAAGTTAAGACTGGATTCAATTTCCCATGGGTCTACCTTTTTTTGTGTACAACCGGCAAAAACCGTCAAACACAAAACGACCAAAAGAACAACGTTGAGTATCAAATTAAGTTTTCTTTTCATTTTGTCTCCTAAAAAACATCAATAAACTTGTGTTGTTTAGCTAAAAGCTTACAACCACACTACACATGCCATTTGGCGTTGCCTTTTAGGTTGGTTGGAATGGGGTCAAACCCACCAGTTTTCCAGGGTGCGCAACGGCAAAGACGTTTTAGTGTTAGCCAACTTCCCTTTACAAAGCCAAACTCCTTGTATGCCTCCATCGAGTACACCGAGCAACTTGGCGTGTAAATGCAAGTTTTTTTGCCCTTCCATTTAGAAAAGGTTGCTTTGTACAATTTTAGTAGTGCAATGGCAATGTATTTCATACCAATTCGGCCCTTTTGAGTAGTTTGGTCAAGCTCAAAACAATGTCCTTGTGCAAGTATGCCTCACTTTTGCGAGGAATAATCACCAAGTTGTAACCATTTTTGAGGCTGGGCATAATGGTGGACATTACAGCCTTCATTTGACGGCGTATGCGATTGCGTTGTACTGCGCCACCATACTTTTTGCTGATGGAAAATCCCACTTTGGACTGCGCAACGTTACTTGTGCAGAAAAGTATCAAAAAGTTTCTGTCCCCAACACTTTTGGCGTGCTTGTACACGTAGTTATATTGATAGTTTTTCTTAAGTCTGTAAATAGACTTCAAGTTGCGTTCCTCTTGTTAAGCAGAAAGAGCGTGACGACCCTTTGCACGACGACGTGCAAGTACTCTGCGACCACCGGTTGTCTTCATTCTTGCTCTGAAACCGTGTACTTTGCTTCTTTGTCTTTTCTTAGGTTGGTAAGTTCTTTTCATTTTTCTGTCTCCTTTCTGTCAGCGCTTGTGCGCCAAAAATTATCTAACATTTTGGTATGTTTTTTCATCACGTTTGCAAAAGCGCATATTGATGAGCATAACATACATCGGTATTTTATCAAAATAAATATACAAAGTCAAGTATTTGGTCAGTTTTCCCTTGCACGATTTGTGTAATTTTGCGCATTTGTTGTATATAAATATACAAAGGTAACATTTTGAAGAAAAACAACTACACCACACCCCTCCTGGCACGACAAATAGGTCATTTACAAAATGCCTCAATGGAGCTTGTCCCTCCTCAAAAATGCACACAACATCAATGGCGATGTTGTTCAAGCATCGTCACGGTTGCTTGCAATACGCCCCAATACCCCAAACCAAATTTATGCAAAAACGCTTGACGAATCAATTTTGTTATAGTAAAATAAAAAGGCTGTGGAACGGAGTTCCAAATATAAAGGGCGAGGTGCGATATGAAACAAGGTATACATCCAAATTATCATGAAGCGACTGTTGTATGTGCTTGTGGCGCAACATTTGTAACAGGTACAACCAAAAACACAAATACAATCAAGGTTGAAATCTGCAACAAGTGTCACCCCTACTTTACAGGTAAGCAAAAACTTGTAGATGCAGGCGGACGTGTTGACAAGTTCAAGAAAAAGTACGGCTTGC
>JAFTNE010000059.1 GCA_017452035.1 Clostridia bacterium | reverse complement strand
CCTCTTCAAAGGTCATATTGGGCATAATTGATGGCACAGCACGTGCAATCATTGTTTTACCTGCGCCTGGTGGCCCTATCATTATTATATTGTGTCCACCAGCAACGGCAATTTCCATTGCTCGCTTTGCTGCAAATTGTCCTTTGATGTACTTAAAGTCGTTATCGCTGTGGTTAAATTTGAGGTCGTTTTGCCAACTGCGAGTTGTAAGTGGAGCCATTTCCGTTTGACCCGTCAAAAATTCCACTGCCTCGCGCAACGTTTCCACTGCGTAAATTTCTGCGCCCTCGATAAACACTGCCTCGTCAGCATTATCTTTGGGTATAACAAAAACATTTTCCCCCTGTTGACGAGCAGAAATTATCATTGGCAAAATGCCGTTAATTTTGCGAACTTCACCATTAAGAGAAAGTTCACCAATCATTACGGCCTTTTTCAAATTGTCGTAAGGTATTTGTTTGCTTGCCGCAAGCATCCCAATGGCAATGGGCAGGTCGTACAAACTACCCTCCTTTTTTACGTCAGCTGGGGCAAGGTTAACAACGCAAGATGCAACTGGATAGTTGTAGCCACTGTTTTTGAGTGCAGAGCGAACACGCTCTTTGGACTCCTTTACTGCTGTGTCTGCAAGACCAACGATATCATAGGTTGGCATACCTGCATGCATGTCCACTTCGGCAGTAACGGGAAAACCCTCTATTCCTTTGACTCCGTAACTTTTTATCAGCGCTAACATACTATTTCTCCATTATAATTTAGCATTTGCCCCTATAGTATAATGTCCGTTTTGCAATTAGACAAGTAGTTTTTGCAAAAAAAATTTAAGAATATTTTTTGAACAAAATAAAAAAATGTCTTTTTTAGACTTTGTACATTGGATTTTGCAAGCGTTTTTCGACAAATTGCACTATCAAAAATTATAATATATTGTCCTCTGGTCTTGACAATAGATGATTGTGGCGTTAAAATAGAAGGCGAGGTGGACTATGCTTAGAGAATCAATTGAACAACTCAATAAACTTCCACAAAAAATCTTTGCCGAAAGTGTACAAATTGATGCCAAAAAGCTTACAATTGGCATCATTTGCGCCCAAAGCGAAACTACACTAGCGCATCAAAACTTGGTAACTATATGCCAAAAGGTTAAAGAAGGCGTATTACAACAAGGCGCTACATGCAAGTTGATGTATATTTCCTCCATTGACGATACTCTTTTGCGTGATACCAACACAGGCAAGTACAGTTTGCCTAGTCGCGACCTTACTGCAAACCAAGTGGAGATGTTGTGCGCGACAGAATGCTTTGACGGACTTGTTTTTGTTGCAAGCCAACCAAACACAATTTGTGGAATGCTTCTCGGTGCAATTAGAGTTAATATTCCATGCGCGTTTGTATCGCAAGGTGTTATGTCGCCCATTGTATTTGCTGAGAAGGAATATGGCTACACCCACTATGCTGAGCAAATTGCGCTACTAAAACTTGGCAAGACTCCATACGAAAGCCTACAGGAAATTGAAAATAACCTACCAACTGCGTTTGGAACCGATTGCGACAGTTACAGCGACAACAGTTTTAACTGTTTGTTGGAAATTATGGGGTTAGCAGTAAAGGGAAACGCTACAACCCAAGCAAACACAGTTGCTCGCAATAATATTGCCACTCGCACAGGTGAACTTGCAGTTGCACTCACTCAAAACAAATGCACACCTCGTAGAGTTATTACTCAGTCAGTTTTGGAAAACCTCGTCAAAATTGACCTAGCTTGTGGTGGTAGCACAACCACTTTGATGAACCTGATAGCAATCGCAAAGGAATTATCCATCAAAAACATTACCTTGAAAGATATTGGCGACATGGCAAAGGCCACACCACTTTTGCTTGTCAAAGAGAATGAAAACCTTTGCTTGATGAAACAATTTGCCCAAGCTGGTGGCCCACTTGCAGTAGCAAAACGTCTTAACGACGGCAAACTAATCAACAGCAAAGTTGAGCTTGCTGACGGTGTTTTACTCCAAGATGTTTTGCAAAATATCACTGTTACTTGTGAAGAGGTAATTTGCAGTGTAGAAAATGCGCCCATGACACAAAGTCCACTACAAGTTGTGTATGGCAACGTTGCCGAAGGTGGCGCATTTGCAAGATACCACAATGACAAAGTGTTTAGTGGCGTTGCAAAGGTTTACGCCAACGAAGAGATGGCCGTTGAGGCGATTTTGTGTCGCGAAATTAACAAAGGCGACGTTGTTGTAATTCGCAACGAAGGCCCAACCAGTTGCCCTGGCATGAGAGAAATAATTTTGCCTTTTGCACTACTAAAAGGCTACGGACTAGACAAGGACGTTGCAGTAATTACTGATGGTCGCATCAGCGATTGCTACGATGGATTTGCCGTAGGTCACGTAACACCAGAGACCAACTTCCAAACAGTGTTTACCGTTTTGCAAGATGGCGATCCAATTGAAATAAACATCACAAAGGGAAAGGTTGTTTGCGATATCAAGGCCAAAGAACTTCAACAACGCCTTAGACACGTAGACGGACAAATTGGCAACTACGCAAGCCCCTACCTAAAAAGCTGGGCAAAAACCTGCGATACAGCGTCAAATGGATGCGTTACAGTAAGAAAATAACCAATCACTAACAAAAAAGGCTAACGAAATTCGTTAGTCTTTTTATAATTTTTGCCAGTTGTTAACGTAATTATAGTTGCATAATAAACTATGTATAAGCACACAAACATAGTTTACAAAACTCATTTCAAATCACCTTTCAAGCGCAGGCGCGATTTGTTTGAGTCAAAGCCTTCGGGATATCTCTTTTTAAGCTTATCAATGTTGGCTTGCAAAATTTCCTCCAAGGTGATATCCAATGCAGTTGCAGCTTCGGCCAAATACCAAGCAACGTCACCAAGCTCTTCGATTAGATGCGCTTTGTCCAACTCGTGACCTTGAGCCAGCCACTTTTTAACAATGTCAATTGCCTCGCCCGACTCGCCACACAAACCCATCATGCTGATGATGAGTGCATCCTTTTTCATAACATCATTTTCGGTAAGTTTAGGGTTTAATGTTCTCATTGCCAATTCTTGATATTCGTTAACTTTCATACTTTGCTCCTATGCGCTCAAACTAATGTAGTTTTGATTTACCCTATTATATCATTAACATTAGTATATTTCAAGTTGTTTGTAACCACAAAAACCGACTTACGCAAAGTCGGTTTTTATTTTATTATTATTTGTTCTTTTTTAGCTCTTCTTGCCAGCACCAGTAGCACATGTTTTCGTAACTTTCGTCACCACCAATCAATACAACTGGGCCATCGTCTACGCACTTGCCATTTACAAAGCGAGCATTGATTGTAGACTTGCGACCACAACGACAAATGGACTTGATTTCTCTTAGGGAATCGGCAAGTTCCACAAGGCGTTTGCTACCCTCAAATAATTTGCTCTTGAAGTCGGTCAAAAGTCCGTAGCACAAAACTGGTACGTATCTCGTTAGCTCTTTGAGTTGATTGACTTGCTCTGTTGTACAAAATTGTGCCTCGTCAACAATTACGCAATCACAACCATTTTTTGCCTTGAAATCGTTGAACATATCAATAAAGCTTTGTTCCGGTGCAATTGTCAAACAATCAGCAACAAGGCCAATGCGTGAGCGTACCTTCGGAGTATCAACATCACCACGGGTATCTAACGCTGGTTTTACAAGCATAACTTTCATGCCTTTGTGTTCGTAGTTAAACTTGCACATCAATGCTTGCGCAGATTTGCTACTGCCCATTGTTCCGTAGTTAAAGTAAAGTCTAGACATAATTTGCCCCTTTTGTGTATTAGTAGAGTCCATCAATTTTTCCCTCGTTATCTATTGTCATGTTAACAGCGTTTGGTGTTTTGGATAGTCCCGGCATAAGTAACATATTGCCAGCAATAGCTACCAAAAATTGTGCGCCACCACGATATTCGATATCATTGATTTGCAACGTGAAACCTGTTGGCGCGCCCAAAAGTTTCATATCGTCACTAAAACTGTATTGCGTTTTTGCAATTACAACGGGCATTTTGGAAATGCCAAGTTGCTCCAAGTGCGACAAGCTTTGCAATGCTTTTTCAGAAAATGCAACGTCTTTTGCGCCATAAATTTTTGTTGCAACGTTGTATATTTTTGTTTTTACGTCTTCTTCGTCTTGGTAGGCAAAAGTAAACGTTGAGTTGTCCTTTTCACAAAGTTCAACTACTGCTTTAGCAAGGTCGGTTGTTCCATGTCCACCCTTGCCCCAAACGTCACTTGGGATAGCTTGTACACCAAGCTTTTCCACTTCTTGCTTGACGTAGGCAGTTTCGGCATCAGTATCGCTTGTAAACTTGTTGATAGCAACAACGCAAGGAAGTTTGTAAACATCCTTGATGTTGTGTACGTGACGAATAAGGTTGCAAATTCCCTTTTTGAGCGCATCAAGGTCTTCAACAGCCAAGTTGTTTTTGTCAGCACCACCGTGAAGTTTCAAAGCGCGAATTGTTGCAACAATAACAACTGCATTAGGCTTGAGGTTGGCAAAGCGACACTTTACATCCAAAAACTTTTCTGCGCCAAGGTCAGCACCAAAACCAGCCTCGGTAACAGTGTAGTCGGCATAGCTCATTGCAAGTTTTGTTGCAAGGATACTGTTGCATCCGTGTGCAATGTTGGCAAATGGTCCACAGTGAACAAATGCAGGTGTTCCACCAATTGTTTGAACGAGGTTGGGTTTCAACGCATCCTTCAACAAAATTGCCATTGCATCTTGCGCTTTAAGCTCACGGGCAAAAACAGGCTTACCATCAAATGTGTAGGCAACCAAAATGTTTCCAAGGCGACGTTTGAGGTCGTTGATGTCCTCTGCCAAGGTCAAAATGGCCATTACTTCGCAAGCAGCTGTAATGTTGAACTTTTCCTTGTGAGGGATGGTGTCTTTTACTCCGTCATTTACTGTAACGCCACGCAATGCTCTGTCGTTAACGTCCAAAGTACGATTGAAAACAACGTGATTTGGGTCAATATTCAAAGGATTGCCTTGGAAAATGCTGTTGTCGATCATTGCACACAAAAGGTTGTTTGCAGCCGTAATTGCGTGGAAATCACCTGTAAAGTGCAGGTTGATATCTTCCATAGGCAAAATTTGCGAGTAACCACCACCAGTTGCACCACCCTTGATGCCAAATACGGGGCCAAGAGAAGGCTCGCGAAGAGCCAAACAAGCATTTGCGCCAATAAGGTTGAGGCCATCAGCAAGACCAATAGAAACGGTTGTTTTGCCTTCGCCAGCAGATGTTGGGTTGATAGCAGTAACCAAAATCATCTTTGCATTAGCCTTTGGGTTGGGCTTGGATGTAATTTTAGCTTTGTAGTTACCATATAACTCTACGTCTTGTGGCTCAATGCCAATTTTCTTGGCAATATCTACAATGTGGGTTAGTTTTACTTTTGAAGCAATTTCTATATCGGTCATGGGAAATGCCTCCTTACAAATTAATACCACAATATGATACCAAGTTTGAACTGTTTTTGCAACCCCTTTTGCAACATTATGGCAAAACTTTACATCAATTATTTTTTCACTTTTGACGTTTTACAAGTTTATTTTAATGCAAAAAAAAGACTGCACCATTAATAATGATACAGTCAAATTAGCTTTATATTGATTTATTATCACACAACTAACGCAAATAAACTATCTTTTTAAGTTTTGCAAAAACTCGCGTACTGTTGGCAAGTCTTGACGATAGGTCATCCCTACCCATTTTTCCGTGGTGTTGAACACTTGCACTTGTAGTTTATTGCTATCAATCAGGTTGTTGATTACGGTTGACAAAATAATTTCATCTTTGAGCAAATTGCAACTTTGCAAAAACTTGTCAAATTCTTGTTGAAGTAAGGCAAATACTGTTGGACGAAAGGCCCACAAATTCATGGACACTGCAGTATCGGTGTCAAGTTGGACATCCCCAACTTTGCAACTGCCGTCAATACCTTTAACTTCTTGTATGGTATGCAAAAAACCATTTTCAACAGCACACACCCCACGAGTAACAGCGCCATTGTCGCTGATGGTGTTACCAAGCTGGTAGGCAACCATTGCAGCGTTATCGCTTTTGTCTGTGGACAAATACTGGTAAATTGATTTAAGCGCACCAATGCCATAGTAGTCGTCAGCATTGATAACTGCAAATGCATTTTGAACTACATCTTTGCAACACAAAATTGCATGGCAAGTGCCAAGTGGTTTTGTTCGACCTTCGATACTGTGTTCTTGATAAACGTATTTTACAGGACATTTTTGCTCGGTGCGAAGTCCCAATGTAGACTTGAATATATCCTCAGTTTCCTTGCGAATGATAAACACAACTTCGTCAAAGCCCACACTTAGGGCATCGTCAATGGAAAAGTCCAACAACACCTTGCCATCGGCAGTTAAAGGTTGAAGTTGTTTTAGTCCACCAAACCTGCTACCCATACCAGCAGAAAGCACCACCAAAGAAGTTTTCATACTTTACTCCCTTCTATTTTACGCAAAACCAATTTGTTTTAGCATAAAAAGTTTATGTGTAACAAAATTAT
>JAFTNE010000058.1 GCA_017452035.1 Clostridia bacterium | reverse complement strand
TTAAGGTCAATAATGTTTCTAACAACAACCATTTGCGTATCGCCAGTTGCTTTATAATCCACTTCCACAAGAATGTTTATCAATACACAGTCGTCATCTTGTATCAATGGGGAAATGACATCATAGTAGAGGCAGATTGTGTCATCTGCAACAGTAACTTTTGTGACATTGTAATCACAACTGCTACTTGTATAAAGGGAGACGTGCACCAACGACTTGTTTTCGAAATAGCTGTCGTTGTAGTTACCAAGTATTGTATCCTTGGATACGTCAATAAAACTCTCATCAGCAAAACACTCCACCAACTGCTCGCTGGATGTTATCAATGTTGTAGAGGCTTGTTTTTCACTATAACCTGTGTAAAAGTAGTGGGCAGGGAGCTTGCCATTGTTGCACCAAGTACATTGTCCGTTTTCGTACTTGTGCGTGACAAGTGGAAGACGCTCCACTATTTCGTAATTGCATTCACTACATTTAACCCTTTGATAACCTTGTTTTTGACAAGTAGACTGCTGAACATCTAGTAGTTGTTTGGTAAAGTCGCCTTTGCGAACTCCGTGCGTATGGTAACTTTGGAAATAACTAAGGTCATAACTATAATACTCCGTCCCCATTTGAAAGTGGACATCAATTCCGTTGGAGTAGTTACCTTCGTATTTGCTAGTAGCTAGGTTACCATTGTATGTAAAAACAACCTTTACCCTATTCCACTTTGCACTGTTTTCTATGTCAAAAAGAATGGTATCGTACTGCTCGGGCACGGCTTTAAATTTGAGATTTAGTACCTCTTCCTGTCCGTCAAAATACTTCAACAGCATTTCTGCTTTTAGATATCTCTCTTCGTTTTGTCCCGTCACCCATTTCAAATTTTGCTTGAAAGAATTGCCAAACTTTGATGATTCGTACTCACTTATTTCCGTGATTTCCACTTGGATGTACGAAATGTTAGTTGCATCTTTGGTATCCACCTTGCAAGAATACACACCCTCGTCATAAATGAGATTGTGTATGTCCTTGAACATATTGTCTACACACCCAGCAAAGGGCATCAACAGTACCAATAGGCAAACCAGCAACAAAAACTTTTTCATACCTAGACCTTCCTTTGCAGTTAGACACTGCCAATTTTTCTATCAAAAATGGACACCATTTGCAAAAACTCATTTTGTTTGTGCAAAATGTTTTTGGCATACTGTGTCCAAGTTATGTTTTATACATTATATCACACGGGGGGGGAGTAAAGCGTTTTAGGATGTTTGGCAAGTTTATTTATGCCTACTGTTGACGTTTTGACACGCTGTTGAGTGTTTGACAAAAGTCACTCAGCTGTGATTGCGTTAGCAACAAAGATTTAAACAGAATACCACAAAAACGCCCTATTCGAGTGTAAAGACACTCGTAACTTTTGCTCAGCAAAGAATCTGCGTGCCCTAGTGCATAAAATCTTCCGTCAGGATTACACGGTCTACAAGGGAAATTTTGTTTGCCTTGGCAAAATCTACTGCAGTACGATCGAAGTACATGTTTGTAAGCACCATCATGTTAGATGCTGGGTAGTAGCTTTGTCCTTCGGATGCTGTTTGAACGTCACTTGCGCAAAGCACTCGGTTTGTCAAAACGCAACTTACAGCAATTATAACGCCCATTTTTTCCACAAGCATATCGACGCCGTAGTTGTCAAAAACGGGAGTGAGCTTTACTTGGTAGCCCTTTTGGCTGAACAAACGCGCAACGTAGATGACAAATTGAGTTTTGTCCATTTTGGCAATTTGGTCAAACTTTTCCTCAATAGTTTGGTAACTGCCCATTTCAATAAAGGTTGGAGCCTCTTGACTGGGAACGTATGTCACCGTTGTGCCACCACTGGTTGTTGTGGGCGCATCCAAACTTACCTCCACGTCCGTCATTACCTCTGGCTTGGGTTGTGATTGCGCTTTCTTTTGTTTTTTCTTGGCTTTTACACCAACAGAAATACCAATGATAAGTATCAGCACTGCCAAAGCTGTAACACCAATGCCACCATACAAACAGTAGGTGTTGATGGGTGAAAGCTCGGGCTTGTTTGCCATTTCCTTGGATAAAAACAGCACGGATAACAAAATTGCCACAACGCCAAAAAACAACAAAATGATGGCAAACTCTATCGCTTTTTGATAGCCCTTGGACTTTTTCTTGTCAGATTTTGGTTGAGTATTGTTTGTTTGTGTATCTTTTGACTTACTCATAAAACACTTTCCTTTTGGGTTGGACAGTTTTGCAAAACGCACCACAAGATGCTAAAGCAAGCCAACCTTGTACAAATATATTGTATCACATAATTTGTCACATGTAAACACAAACTTTTGCGTTGTTTGGTGTTTTTTGTTGAGAGGGTGGCAATAGACAAAATATAATGACCATTAGGCTTTCAAACAGCAAAAACAAGCTCAAAAAAATATTAAAAATTTACAAAAAAATTGTATGTAAATAATTGACACATTTTTTATAAAATGATATTATATATAAGCACTTGACGGATATGGGGGTGTAGCTCAGCTGGGAGAGCACCTGCCTTGCAAGCAGGGGGTCAGCGGTTCGATCCCGCTCATCTCCACCAAACAACGTCAAGTGCGTTTTAATATAGAAGCATAGCTCAGCAGGTTAGAGCACCACCCTGATAAGGTGGGGGTCGGTGGTTCGAGTCCACTTGCTTCTACCAAGTAAACCTCGTTCGAATGAACGAGGTTTTTTGTTTGGTAGATATATCGCCTTACACGAACGAAGTGAGTATAAGCATATTTAGTTGGTAGTATCGAGTCCACTTGCTTCTGCCAAGTAAACCTAGTTCAAAAGAACGAGGTTTTTTGTTTATATCAATAACCATATTATTAATCAAACTACTGTAGCATTGTTATTTTCGAAAAATTAATTCGTCCCGTGGTAATAAAAAACAAACCCCTTACTTTCAGTTTGTAAGGGGTTTTGTGTTATTTTAGTGGGTGTGATTGTGACCTTCGTGTTCGTCTTCGTCCTCTTCGGTGCAAATCATGTCGTCAAATGTGTATTCAATTTCGTTATCTTTCATAAACTTTTTGAATTCAGCTGTTTCAACAACTTTACCGTTTGTTTCGTAAGCCTTTTTGAGAGCTTCCATATCTTTGGTAATTGCAGAGTTGGATTCAGTTTCGAAGTAAGTTTTGAAAAGTTTGTAAGCAGGGCTGGATGTATCAGCATCTGGGTTGCCAACTACACCATCAAATGCGCCTTGAGAGAAGTCTTGCGCTACAACGTCTGCAGAGTAGTAAACGATATGAACACCGTAAGTAGATACGCAGATGGAGTATGTGTTGAGACCACTTGTGTAAGCATCCTTTGCAGCGTCAACAAACTCGGTTACCCAAGGTTGTGTGTAGTTGTCGTCATCTTTGATGCGAACAACGTAGTCGTATGCTGCAGAGTGTTGTCCAACGTCAGTGTTGTACTTTTCCATCAACTTGAGAACTGTTTCTGTCTTGGACATACCATCCATTGGAACAACTTGACCGTTTTGCAAGTTAGTAGCCAATGCGCTACCAGCTTTGATAACGAGCTTGTCGCCGGAAACTTCAAACAAACCTTCTACCTTTACGTAGTTGCCGTCATCATCCTTTTCGCTTGTAAAGTCGTCAGCAACAATTTGTGTAGCAACTTTCAAACGTTCAGCGATGTATGCTTTGCTTTCTGTTCCACCAAGAGTAACAGCCATGTTGTTGAGATATTGTGTTTGCTCGGTGCTAAATGGAATGAGAATGTTCTTTACAAAAATGTAGTTGCCCTTTTGAGCCTCATCAACAGCGTAGAGATAGCTGGATTCGGACAAAGATGTAATCAAAGAGTCAAAGCTATCGTTCAAGATGTAGTCTGCGCTTTGGTTTACAGCAAGGCTTTGTGTGTTAGCAAGCAATGCTTCCTTTGTTTTGGATGCATCAACGCCATCAATCTTGGAGTAGATATCTCTGTTGTACTTTGCAACAATGATAGACTTGATCATGGATTCGATTTGGCTCTTTACAAAACCTTCGAGGTCAAATCCATAGGAAAGTTTGATGGAGTTTTGGTAACGACGAATAACCTTGTTTTGAGTTTCTACAAGTTCTGTGTAGGTAACCTTTGTTTCTTCTTCATCAAGACGATCGTTGTAGAAATCCAACCTTGCTTGAGCGTCAGCTTCCTTTGTGAAAACGTAAGAATCAACCTTGGCATCCTTTTGGAAATCTTCTGCTTTGATAAAGCTGTAGTAATCTGCCATGTACTCGTCCATATCTTCGTTTACGAAGTTTTGGTTGTAGATGTAATCAGAGTACTTTGCACCACCCAAATCGTCTGGTTCAAGGAAGTCGCGAGATGTATCTTCTGCCTCTACTGCGTTAAATTCGCGATCGTTAGCAAGGAAAGATTCTACTTGTTGGTCGAAGTTTGTAAATACCAAGTATTTTACGTAACGAACAACAAAGTTAAGTTCGTCTTCGGTGAGGAACTTGCCGTTTTTGTATGTTTCGTTTTGTGTTACTGCTTTGTTTGCAGAAACATACGCATCAATTTTGATGGTTTGTTCGTACAAAGAACTTGCAGCAATTTCAAATACTTGTTCTACTGTAAAGTAGCCTTGTGCAATATAGTAATAGTAGTTGTTGTATTGTGTGTTGAAAGCGTCCAACATTTCGCCAACGGTAATTGCTTGATCGCCCACCTTTACAATTGGTGTAGAACGATACTTTTCAACGTTCTTGCCGAACATTGCGCAACCGGACAAAACACTAAACATCAAAACAACAACTAGAATGAGTGTGATGAGTTTGATTGCCTTTTTCATAAATTACTCCTAAAAGTTTACCTTGTGATAAGCGTGGACATACGCCCACATATAATGATACTAATCTATTATACATTTATATTTAATAATTGGCAAGCGTTTGACTAAATTTGATTTGACACAAAATGCAAATTTCCTTACAAAATGCCACTATTTTACTGATGTTGTTGCAAGTTTTGCAAAAAACTGAGCATTGCACCAAACAACCTGTCCTTTTGGATGTAGTCGGTGGAACTAAACACCAAGCTGTAACTACTACTTGATGCGCTAACACGACTGCCAAATTCCGTCAAAGTGTCGAACACTGCCTTGCAAAACATCTTTTCTCGACTGGCAAATACCAATTCGCCTTTACCAACCTTTACGGAAACTTTACTGATGCCAACGGCATTGGCAAGTACTTTTAGCGTTGCCACAGCAAACAAGTTTTCCACCTGACGAGGCATTGTTCCATACACGTTTTGCAGTTGAGCCTTTGTCTTTTCAATTTCTTCCACCGTCTTGCAAGATGCAAGTTGTTGGTAAAAGTCCATTCGCTCCGTTTGCAATGGGATGTAGTTATCTGGCGCGTAAGCCTCGATATCAATTTCAATATCGGTGTGGATTTCCTGCTCGACAGTTTGGCCTTTAAGTTCGGCAACGGCCTCTTGCAAAAGCTTGGCGTACATGTCGTAGCCAACCTTGACCATGTGACCGTGTTGCTCGCGTCCCAAGATGTTTCCTGCGCCACGAATTTCCAGGTCCTTCATGGCAATTTTAAAGCCACTGCCCAGCTCGCTGTACTCGGTAATGGAGGAAAGTCGTTTGTAGGCAACTTCACTCAAAATTTTGTCCTCTTTGTACAAAAAGTATGCATACGCAAGCTTGTTACTACGACCTACTCTGCCCCGCAGTTGATACAACTGCGAAAGTCCCAGTTTGTCGGCATTGGTGACGATAAGTGTATTTGCATTGGGGATGTCGATACCGTTTTCGATAATGGTTGTGCATACAAGCACATCCCCCTTACCCTCGGAAAACGCCATTACGGCATCTTCCAAAGCCGTTTCGCCCATTTGACCATGCGCCACAATTATTTTGGCATCAGGTAGCATTTCTTTGAGTTTGTAGGCAAAGCTGTCGATAGTTTGCACGCTATTGTACACACAGTATACCTGTCCACCACGGGCAAGCTCACGCGTGATAACGTCCACAAGCAAGGCGTCGCTTTGCTCGACAACAAAGGTTTCCACAGCCATACGCTCAACTGGTGGGGTGGTAATTGTGGAAATATCTCGTATGCCGGAAAGTGCCATGTGAAGCGTGCGAGGAATAGGCGTTGCGCTCATTGTGAGCACGTCAACGGAGGTTTTCATCACTTTGATTTTTTCCTTGTGTTCCACACCAAAACGTTGTTCTTCGTCCAACACAAGCAGACCAAGCTTGTTGAACTGCACGTCCTTTGATAAAAGCCTGTGAGTACCAATTACAACATCCACCTTGCCCTCTTTGAGTTGCGCTATGATAGCCTTTTGCTCGTCAGCCGTCCTAAAACGATTGAGGCATGCCACCTTGATATCAAAGTGCGCCATACGCTGGCTAAAAGTTTTGTAGTGTTGCTCGGCCAAAATGGTTGTAGGCGCAAGCACTGCCACTTGGTAACCGTTGGATACCACGTCAAAGGTGGCGCGCATTGCCACTTCCGTCTTGCCGTAGCCAACGTCGCCCACCAAAACTCTGTCCATAATACGGTTGCTTGTAAGGTCTTTGGCAATTTCTGCCTGACATTTTAGTTGGTCGTCCGTGGGGGTAAATGGGAAGTATTGGTTGAACTCGTCAGATAAGTATTGGTCAATGTGGTACTTGAACCCACGAGATTTTTCGCGCTCGGCATACAACTTCAATAGGTCAATGGACATAGCTTTGATGCCAGCCTTTACCTTGTTTTTGACGCGCGCAAAGTCTTCGCCACCCAGTTTGGACAATGTGGGGTTTTCGCCACCAGAGTAGCGCGAAAGCATGTTGGTGGAGTCCACAGGCACGTACAGCCTATCGCCGTTTTTGTATAAAACAACAATGTAGTCCTTTTGTTCGCCAGTGGGGGAGGTTATTTTTTGAATACCTTCGCAAAGGCCGATACCGTGTATTTCGTGAACAACGTAGTCGCCACGTTCCACAGACAAAAATGCCTGCTTTTTGTTTTTGGAAACTTGCTTTTTAGCAAGCCCTCTGCCTAAATCGCGCGCACCAATAATAGCCAGTTTGTTGGTGTGAGAAACAAAGCCCTTGGAGTAGCCAATAGGTAAAATTAGACCTTCGGCAGGGTTGGGCAACGCCCTTTCCCCTTGGTGAAGATACACGCCGTTTGTTGCAAGTTTTTGTTTGGTTGGCTCGATACCATCACTGCCAGCCAACACCACCACTTCGTAGCCCATGCGTTTCCAGTTGGAAATGTCGGTAGCAAGCTGTGTGTCGTTCATAGCGTAGTTAGGCACAGCTGTAGTTTTGAAGTTGTAAACACAATCGGGCTGACCAATTTGTGGCGCATAAGGTAACGTTTGCAAACTTACTTGGTGGCGTTCAATCTTGAACACGTCGCTTGCATCCACCAAGCACTTTTGGTGCGCTGGCAACACTTCGCCTGCTTTGGTAAGGTTTGCCACGCGTTGGTTGTGTTCGTTTGCCAAAAAGTTCACCCTGTTTTGCAACATTTTTGGCTCATCCCAAAAGATGACGGTATCAGTTGGAAGATACTCTGCCAAAGTGGAACTTTTTACAAAGGGCAGTAGCCACGAGCTATCCACCTTGCCACCACCGGCTGATGCTTGCAGTAGCGATACAATTTCGCACAAACGCGCTTTGGCATCTTCCGACACCTTTTGACGATTGATGTAGCTACCCAAGTCATCCAGTTTGTTTGCATCCAGCAAAGTCGCCTCGTAAAGGGGGTAAACGTCGATACTATCCACACTTTCGCGCGCAACGTTATCTTCGCCAACTACCTTGATAGACTCAATTTCGTCATCAAAAAAGTCCACGCGAAAACGCTTTCCAAAGGGTAAAGAAATGTCCAAAATGTCGCCACGGATGACAAACTCGCCTTCGTTGGAGATGCCGTCCACACGGGCAAAACCACAGGCTACAAGCTGTTTTGTAACCATTTTTACATCATAGCAAACACCAACCTGCAAGGCAAAGAAATCGCCCTCAAAACGGCTTTTTAGGGGGTAAAACTGCATGAGAGAGTCAATGCAAGTCACCACAAAATTTGCCCCTTGGGTGAGGCTGTAAAGGGCGAAATTGCGCGCAAATAGGGTGTTTTTGGAGGAGTTGCGCTTGTACAAAAGCACGTCCTCTTTGTGGGGTAGATACACCACGTTGCCACCAGTTAGCGCACTTAGTTCGCGAAAAACTCGTTGACTTTCCACATAGTCACTGCACACGTAAAGGGCGCATTTTGCGCCACTTACCACCACTGGTTTTTCGTTTGGTTGCACGCCAAAAGCCGTGATAAAATTTTTATCACGGGTATCCAGATGCAATTTTGCATATTCAGTTACGTTGTTGAGCCTGTCTAAAAAGTTGTACATAACTCCCACTATTGCATTGCACTGTTACTATTTTGACAACGTCAAAACATGGCAATGCAACTTTTGCTTACATATTGTAGCACAATTTTGTGACCTTGTAAATGTTTACATTTGACTTTTTTTGTGATACAATGATAAAAGTAACAAAGTAATATAGTAGTAAGGTTCAACAGGCCCTCTCCGTCAGTCTATCGACTGCCCCCTCCCACAGGAGAGGCTTTGTGATCACAAACATAATTGTATAATGAAAATTAGACGTATATCTATATAAATCTAACAGAAAATAACATCAAATTAAAGTTATCTTTGAGGACAAACTATGTATCTTGTTGTAGGTTTGGGAAACCCAGACAAAAAATATCTAAATACCTTCCACAATATGGGCTTTATGTGTGTAGACAAACTGGCCGAGAAGCTGGGTGTAACCTTTGATAAAGGCGAGTGCAAAGCTGTAACGGCCCACACTCGCGTAGGAACGGAAAAGGTTATCATTGCAAAGCCCGTTACCTTCATGAACCTTTCTGGCGAAGCTGTGCAAGAGCTGTGTCACAAGTACAAAATTGAAAAGGGAAATCTCATTGTTGTGTACGACGACATCGACATCCCCATGGGCAACATTCGTATTCGCAAAGAAGGCTCGGCTGGCACACACAACGGTATGCGCAACATCATCAAGATGCTTGGCACTACCGACTTTGTTCGCATCCGTGTGGGCATCCAAAAGGAAACGCCAATGGCACTTGTGGACTACGTGCTATCCAGCGTTACAGATGATGACCACCTTGTTTTGGACAAAACACACGACCTTGTTGCTGATGCTTTGTACGACTTTGTGCATGGGGTGGATATTGACCGTGTAATGCAAAAGTACAACAGCAAGAAGTAATAAAAATTGCTTGTATCTTCTACATAAACTATCATGCCGTGACAAGATTTTCACGAGTAGTTTTAGATAGCAATGGATTTATTTCAAAGGCACACAACAAATTACACCAACAGCATTTGACTGTCGGTGTTTTTTATTTGCGATTTTTCTTTGTGCTTGACATTTTATTACCATAGACATATAATTTAGATATACAAAATGTTTAGAGGAAGAATATATGAAAAAGGTTGCAACTATTTTGCTTGTTTTGTTGATACTTGCAAGTTGTTTTACGTTGGCATCTTGTAATTTTTCAAGACCCCTTTGCAAAGATGGATGCGAATTTCCATTTGACGAAAATGGTAATCGTGAACGCTTTTGCGAAAATTATGGAAATCCCTGGTGTGCCGTTTTCGGGTATCACAGTATAGAATACGAATCCACTGGTATTTGTAGTTGGTGTGGAATAAAGTATTGTCAAGCAGAGGGAGCTCACACATACGACGGCACGGGCAAATGCACCGGTTGTGGCGTGAAAATATGTAAAGAAGAAGGTCACAAATTTGACGAAAATACGGGCAAATGTTTGTTCTGCGACAAAACTACGTGCAAACTGGGCGACCACAATTTTGACAAAACAACAGGCAACTGTACCTACTGTGGAAAATCTTCCTGCAAAACAGGAAAGCACAACTACAACTACAATGACGTTTGCACCTGGTGCGAAAAAACTATATGCCAAGCAGAAGGCCATGACTATTACGAAGGTTATTGCAAAAACTGCGACAAAGTTTCTGCCTTTGCTTGGGTTTACGATATTTTTGACAAGCCAATTGAGTCTCCCGACCAAGGTGGTCAAGGTGGCAACAATGAGTGGAACAGCAAATGCCCAAGTGCAGCAGATGGTTCACACGGATGGCGTGACTACAAGTGTATTTATTGTGGCGCCGTTCTACCTGACGCTGAAAGCAGAAGTTTTTGGGATAAAGTTGGCGAGGGTGCAATGCTTGTTGGCTTTATGATTGCGATAACAATTGGTGCATCGCTGATATATTGGCTGGGTGCTGCGATCAATTTGAGCTTTATTACTTGGATTGCGCATGGCCTAATGCTACTGATGACTGTTGGCATATTCTTGATGTACCATTGGATTTGGGGCGTAGTTTTCTTTGTTGTGTTTGGTGGTCTATACCTACTTGCTTGCTCGCTGATCAGCCAACGCTACTTTACTCACAATAGCAACTTTTATTGATAAAAGCAATTTGTATTTGCAACGTACTTTAACACAAGACTTTGCATAGCAAAGCACTACAAAATAAACCATGCTCAAAATTGCCATTGCTGACAACACCAATAACGTTGTGGGTTTTTGGCATTATAATGAAAAGTAAATCTTGCACGTTTTGTCTTTGAATACCCTTTAAAGGTGTTATAATAATTTTTATACAAATTAGGAGGCTAAGCTAATGAAAAAGTTTCTAAGTTTTCTACTGGCATTGCTGTTGATTGCCGGTTGCTTTGCGCTGACTGGTTGCAATGAGTGTAGTAATCCAGATGGACATGACTTTATGGTTCACGGTGGCCCTGGAGGCAAACTTAAATGTATCTATTGTGGTAAAGTAAAAAGTCAATCAAGCAGTTCGGGTGGTGGCTCAGGTAGCGATTTTTGGGATGCTGTTGGCCAAGGTGCGCTGACGGTTCTCTTTATGCTTGCCGTAACTGCAATTGCATCTGTTGCGTACTGGTTAGGATGCATGTTTGGCTGGGGTTGGCTTGCTTGGGTTGGCCACGGAATCATGGTACTAATGATGATTAGTATGTTTATTGTATACCATTGGATTTGGGGCGTAGTGTTCATTGTGGTGTTTGGTGGCGCTTATCTTGGAATTATTTGCCCATTGATTACCCAACAGTACTACGACTACAACGGAATTATTCACTAATAGTATTTTATCTCGCACTACATTAATGAAAATATGCTAAAAATTTCCATTGCCGATAACACCAATATAGACAAAGTGTATGCCTTGCGTAACGAAGTTTTTGTCATCGAGCAACAGGTAGACCCTACCATTGAAAGAGACGAGCGTGACAAAGAAGCTACGCATATCGTTGCTACAATGGACAATTTAGTTGTGGGTTGCGCACGATTGTTTTGGGAGGACGGCGCACACATTGGCAGATTTGCCGTTGCAAAGGAATATCGCAACAAAGGTGTTGGCAGAGCCATTTGCCAGTATATCATTGACCTTGCCAAGGAACGCAACTGCCACCAAGTTTGGTTAAACGCACAACTTGTCAGCTACGACTTTTACCTCAAAATTGGGTTTACACCAGTGGGCGACGTCTTTTACGAGGCAAACATGGCGCACGTCAAAATGGTAGGCGCATTGCACCCAGCAATGGCGTGCAAGTAAAAGTATCAAACACAAGGTGTAAATGCTAAAATTACTAATAAACCAAAAAAACTCTGGTAAAATTACCAGAGTTTTTTTGTATTGTTCATTGTTATTGTCGATAGAGCAAGAATTGGTTGGTTAGCAAATTGCGATTTTGACGGATAAAACACAAGAAAGAGATATGTTCTTGTGAGGGAGCATACTTGAAAAGTATGTGACCGAGCAAAACATAGATAATTTTGCAGGGTTTTGCCGTCAAAAAATCAACCGATGCTTGCGAAATCGACTACTATTAAAGTACAACGATAAGTGCCATTTCAGCAGCATCTCCACGACGAGCGTTCATCTTGTAGATTGCTGTGTAGCCACCCTTTTGTCCCTTTTCTTGTGCGATCTTGTCGAACTTGGGAGCGTATTCGTTAAACAACTTTTCGATAAGTGGATGCTTAACTGTCTTTGTACGTACTTTGTACTCGGAAGCTTTTTCCTTTGGAAGGCGTGTTTCTTGCAAGTCTGCAAGGTTAGCCATCAATGTACGTCTTGCTGCAAGTTTCTTAGCGCCATCGTTAACAACTTTTACAGTTGTTTCTTTGCCGTTAACAATCTTGGTTTTTTCTACCTCGATGCTGTCTTTGTATGTATTGATAGCAAGAGTGATATATTTTTCAGCAAGTTTTTGAACTTCCTTAGCGCGAGCTGCAGTTGTTTCCAGTTTGCCATTCCACAAAAGTTGAGAAACTTGGTTTTTCAAGAGGGCCATTCTGGCGTCTGTTGCTTTTCCTAATTTTCTTTGTGCTGCCATGTTGCAATTCTCCTATTCATCTTTATTTTTCAAAGATAGTCCGTAACTTTCCAATTTAGCAATTACTTCGTCAAGCGATTTTCTACCAAGGTTTCTTACTTTGAGCATATCTTCTTCGGTGCGATCAGTAAGGTCTGCGACTGTTTGGATACCTGCGCGTTTCAAGCAGTTGTAACTACGAACGGACAAGTCCATGTCGTCAATGTTCATTTCAAGAACTTTCTTGTGGTTGTCACTTTCACGTGGGATCAAGATATCCTTTGAGAAGTTTTCGGACAACTCAACAAACATTTTGATGTGGTCCTCAATGATTCTTGCTGCCAAGGAAACGATTTCTCTGCCAGAGAAAGCTCCGTTTGTTTCTACGTCCAAGATGAGCTTGTCGCGAGTGATATCTTGACCAACGCGAGCAGGTTCAACGGAGTAGCTTGCCTTGTGAACAGGTCCAAAAATTGAATCAATGGGGATGAAACCGATTGGGTAATTGAGTTTGAGTTCTCTGTTACGTTCCTTGTTCTTTTCGATGGAGTAGTAACCACAACCTCTGCCAACGTAAAGTTCCATATCCAACGCGCCACCCTCTTCAATTGTGCAAATGTAAAGGTCGGGGTTGAGAACTTCTACTTCGGAATCGGTAATGATATCTCCTGCGTGAACTTCGCAAGGACCAACTTTGTTGATTGTGATTGTCTTACGGAAGTCATTATCTTCGTTATCTGACTTCAGAGCCAAACGTTTGATGTTCAGGATTATGTCTGTGACGTCTTCTTTTACACCAGGGATAGTTGAAAACTCGTGTTGTACTCCGTCAATT
>JAFTNE010000057.1 GCA_017452035.1 Clostridia bacterium | reverse complement strand
TGACTCCATTGAAGATAACAACGAACCTTGGTACAAAGTTGTGGATAGTTTTTATCAACCTTTGAACAAAAAGGTTAGCGTTGCTATGCACGGCGAAAGGGTGCACGTTCAAGACGAAGTAAGCGACGTGCTTTGCGATAAATGTGGCAAACCAATGCTCATCAAAACTGGCAGATATGGCAAGTACCTTGCTTGCAGTGGCTATCCAAGTTGCTCCAACATCCGTAGTTTGACGGAAAAAACTCCACCAAAGCAAACGGACATCCTTTGCGAAATTTGTGGTGCGCCAATGTTGGAAAGAGAAGGCCGTTTTGGCAAGTATCTTGCTTGCTCAAACTACCCAGCTTGCAAAAATACCAAACCTATCACGCAAGTTGTGGCAAAGTGCCCCAAGTGTGGTAGTGACGTTGTAAAACGTGTTTCCAAGCGTGGTACAGTGTTCTACGGCTGTGTTGGCTATCCAAATTGCGACTTTGTATCGTGGGATGTTCCAACTGGCAAACTTTGCCCAATTTGTCAATCGCATTTGGTATACAAAGAAAGTCGTGGAAAGAAAAAGACAGTTTGCTCCAACAAAGGATGTAGTTACAAGGACGAAAGCGAACAATGAAAGTAAAAATTATTGGTGGTGGCTTTGCTGGATGCGAAAGTGCCTACCATCTACTTAAACGTGGTGTAGACGTTACACTTGTGGAAATGAAACCCCACAAAAAGTCCCCTGCCCACAAACTTGATACCCTTTGCGAAGTTGTTTGCTCAAACTCCTTCAAAAGTGACGACCTTGGCACGTCAAGTGGTCTGTTGAAGGCAGAAATGCGACTTTTGGACAGCCTTGTTATCAAAATTGCCGAGCAAACAAAGGTTCCTGCAGGTAATGCGCTTGCAGTTGATCGAGATTTATTTAGTCAACAAATGACGCAAACCTTGCAAAGCTTTCCTAACCTTACAATAGAAAACTACACCGAAACCAGCCTTTCAACTGACGGTTACGATTTTGTTATTGTTGCAACGGGGCCACTTACTGATGAAAGCTTGATACCAGCATTCAAAAACATTTTTGGTGATGACTTTTTGTATTTCTTTGATGCCGTAGCACCTATTGTTACAGCCGAAAGTATCGACTACGACAGCGCATTTGTTGCCAGCAGATATGGCAAGGGGGATGCAGACTACCTCAACTGTCCTATGAATAAGGATGAGTATCTTGCATTTTACAACAGCCTTATTACAGCTGACACAGTGGAGCTAAAAGACTTTGAAAACAACGTTTTTGAAGGATGCATGCCCATCGAGGTTATGGCAAGTCGTGGCGAGGATACAATGCGTTTTGGTCCACTTAAACCCGTTGGTTTGCGTGACCCACGCAAGCCAGACGAAAGACCATATGCCGTTTTGCAACTGCGCAAAGAAAACCAAACTGGTACTTTGTACAACCTTGTTGGTTTTCAAACCCACCTCAAGTGGGGCGAGCAAAAGCGCGTGTTTAGCATGATTCCTGCTCTAAAAGATGCCGAGTTTGTACGCTACGGCGTTATGCATCGCAATACCTACATAAACGGACCAAAATTTTTGAACAATTGTTTCCAACTGAAAAGCAACCCCAAATTGTTTTTTGCTGGACAGCTTACAGGTGTCGAAGGATACATGGAGTCGGCTGTTAGTGGATTGGTTGCTGCACTGCAGGGCTATCGCATTTTTAGTGGACTTGAACCACTTGACTTTACAAACTACACAATGACAGGTGCATTGTGCAACCATATTTCCGAAGACTTTGGTGAGTACAGTCCAATGAACTCCAACTTTGGAATTTTGGTGCCATTTGAAGAAAAAATTAGAGACAAATCTGCACGCAAGTTGGCATACTCACAGCGTGCAATAGAAAAAATGAAACAAGTTTTAGGCTTGTAGGAGGTAAATTATGGCAGAAGTATTTTCTGATACAATCAAGGGCACAACTATTTGTGCAGTAAAACGTAATGGCAAAATTGCCGTTGCTGGCGATGGCCAAGTTACTGCTGGCCAAAGCGTTATCATGAAGGGCAATGCTGTAAAAGTAAGACGCATCTATGATGGCAAAATCATCACTGGTTTTGCAGGTAGTGTTGCTGATGCATTTACCCTTTCGGAAAAGTTCGAAGAAATGCTACAAAAGTTTAGTGGCAACTTGTTGCGTTCTGCTGTAGAGGTTGCACAACTTTGGCGTAGAGACAACGTTATGCGCAAACTTGAAGCAATGATGATTGTTGCCGACAAAGAAAACGTATTTTTGCTTTCTGGCACGGGTGACGTAATTGAGCCAGATGATGGTGTTGTGGCTATTGGCAGTGGTGGCAACTATGCCCTTGCAGCAGCAAAAGCGCTTTATCGCAATACCGATTTGTCTGCTGCTGAAATAGCTCGCAAGGCACTGGAAGTTGCCAGCGAAATTTGCGTATTTACAAACGGTCACATCACCGTTGAGGAGGCATAGTATGACACCTAAACAAATTGTTGCCGAATTGGATAAATACATTGTCGGTCAGTTTAATGCTAAAAAGGCAGTGGCAATTGCTTTGCGCAACAGATATCGTCGTAGCAAACTAAGCCTTGCCGACCGTGAGGAAATAACTCCCAAAAACATCATCATGAAGGGCCCAACTGGTGTTGGTAAAACGGAAATTGCTCGCCGTCTTGCAAAGCTTGTAAAGGCGCCATTCTTAAAAGTGGAAGCAACCAAGTATACCGAAGTTGGCTACGTTGGTCGTGATGTTGAACGTATGATTCATGACCTTGTGGAAGTCGCAATCCGTCTTGTAAAGGACGAACGCTACAAAGAAGTGGAACATCGCGCATACGAAATTGCCGTTGAACGCGTTGCCGAACTTTTGATTAAGCAAAGCAAAGATCTGCCCCAAGGCATCACAAAGGTTGCGCTAATTGACGAAGTATATCGCCACAATCTTGACCAAATGCAGGTGGAAATTGCCGTTCAAGACGTACCCAAGCCAGTAGATTTGCCTGCTGGTGGTGGCGAAATTAACCTTGTTAGCATCTTTGGCGACATAATGCCCAAAAAGATGAAAAAGCGCGTTGTTACCGTAGAAGAGGCTTTGCGCATATTTGCAGCAGAAGAAAGTGAAAAGCTTATCGACCTTGACAGCGTAGAAAGCGAAGCTTTGAAACGTGCAGAAAATGACGGTGTAATTTTTATTGACGAAATGGACAAAATTGCCGGAAAATCTTCTCAACATGGCCCAGATGTTTCTCGCGAGGGCGTTCAGCGCGACATTTTGCCCATTGTCGAAGGTTGCACTGTAAGCACAAAGTATGGCAATATCAAAACCGATTACATTTTGTTTATTGCAAGTGGTGCCTTCCACGTAAGCAAGGTTTCTGACCTTATCCCTGAGCTACAAGGACGTTTTCCAGTTCTCGTTGAATTGGACAGCTTGGGCGCAGACGACTTTGTCAAAATTCTTACCGAGCCTCAAAATGCCATTACCGAGCAATACAAAAAGTTGTTGGCAGTGGATAATATCGATTTGCAATTTACTGCTGATGGTATCGAGGCTATTGCAAACGTGGCATATGATCAAAACAACACGTTGGAAGATATTGGTGCGCGCAGACTTCATAGCATTATGGAGCATATTGTAGAGGAAATTTCATATGACGTGGAGGATGATGGTCCACACAAAACCATTGTAATCGACAAAGTATTTGTTGAATCTAACTTCCGTACCGAATCGAGAAATCTCAAAAAATACATTTTGTAGGACATACTAATGAAGGAATTTGGAACAGTAATAAAACTTAAAGGTGAGTTTGCCCAAGTGCGTATTGGTCGCAACTCGGCTTGTGGCTCTTGTGGCAAGTGTGGTATGACGGAAAATCAAAAGTACGTTGATTTTTACACACAAAACACGCTTGATGCAAAAGTGGGCGACCAAGTAGAGTTGGAAATCCACGATACAAACACATCTCAGCTTGCATTTGTGGGTTATATTTTGCCACTAATTCCAGCGCTGATTTTACTATTTGTTGCGCTAACCTTTCTCAACGAGCTGTGGGCAACACTGTTGTTTTTTGTAGGATATGCTTTGGGTTTTATTGTTGTAGGACTAATTGACAAAGCTAAAAAACACAAATGGATGTCCAGTCCAACTATGATACAAATTATAAAACAAACACAAACAGAAGGAGGAACAAGTAATGAGTAATCTTGTAGATGTATCTAAAAATTTTGACGAATTTATTGCAGAAGGAGTTGTAGTAGTTGATTTCTTTGCAACTTGGTGTGGCCCATGCAAAATGCTTGCACCAATTTTGGACAAAGTTTCTGCTGAAATGACTCAAGTAAAGTTTGGCAAGGTAGACGTAGACC
>JAFTNE010000056.1 GCA_017452035.1 Clostridia bacterium | reverse complement strand
GCATGCAAAAGGTCAAGTTGCTCACTTTTTCCCACCCAAAGACGTCAACCCATACAAACTTTGCTTGGGAGTAAACCTCAGTTTGCCCAGTTCCGTTGCAGTAGTGCAGGCAGAAAAGGTTGCAGACGACTTTGACGCAAGATTTTCGGCAGTGTCCAAAACTTACTGCTATCGTTTGTACGTATCTGCCACTCGCAAGCCCACGTTGGATGTTAACCACGCACAAGTGTATCGCCCACTCAACGTCTACAAAATGGCAGTTGGTGCAAAAATGTTAGAAGGTACACACGACTTTAAATGCTTCCAAAAGACGGGTAGCAACCTTAAAGGCACAGTGCGCACCATTAACAGTTTTGACGTTGTAGACAACAACGATGGCACAATAGACCTTGTTGTAAACGGCAATGCATTTTTGTACAATCAAGTGCGCATTATGGCAGGATTGCTTGTGCAAATTGGCAGTGGAAAAAAGGATATTGACGACTTGGTTGCTATGCTCAACGGCGAAAAACGCACTATCAAAACTATGCCAGCAAAGGGACTAACGTTGGAACGTGTTTTTTACGAGTAGAAACAAGAACTTTTTTGTAAAAAATCGCAGGAGCAATACTTATTGCTAAGCATACAAAAATACCCCAATTTTATGCCAAAAACATGGTATTTTGCATAAAAAAACACCTCGAAGTGGTGTTTCGTGAGCAAAATGTCAACTGCAAAATAGCTAAGTTTTGATACCTAAAACAGCAATAAATTGCTGTAAAAAATTGTTATAAAAATTATCTCAAAAAGATGTAAAACATGCCTTATTTTGATTGACAAAATGAGGCATATTTTGTATAATTGATAAGCTGTGAGTAGTTCGGCCTTGTATTTTAAGCTCTGCATGGTCTAAACTGCATTTTCCACTGGCAGTAATTACTCAACCGTGAACAGCAAACAAACTTAAATATTAGGAGAAAACAAAAATGATTAAAACTTTTATGGCTAAAGCAGAAGCCGTTGAAAGAAAATGGTACGTTGTAGATGCATCTGGCATGGTACTTGGTCGCCTTGCTGCACAAGTTGCATCCATCCTTCGTGGTAAAAACAAGCCCACATTTACACCTCACGTTGATACTGGCGACTACGTTATCGTAATCAACTGCGACAAGGTAGTTCTTACTGGTAACAAGTTGGAAGACAAACTTTACGTTCGTCGTTCTCCACGTCCAGGTCACCTCAAGCAAGTTCAATACCGTAAGCTTATGGCTGAACGTAGCGATTTTGCAGTAATGAAGGCTGTAAAGGGTATGCTTCCTCACAACAGTCTTGGTAGAAAAATGCTCACCAAACTTCGCGTTTACAAAGGCGCAGAACACAAACACGAGGCACAATGCCCCGAAGTTCTTGTGTTGAAATAGTAGGAGGTTAATACAATGGCAAAAATTAGTTCTAAGAAAAAGGTTCAATTTTGGGGTACTGGTCGTAGAAAGAAGTCCATCGCTCGCGTTCGTTTGATTCCAGGTGGCAATGGCCAAATCACAATCAACAAGCGTGATATCGACACATACTTCGGTCTCGACACACTCAAGTACATCGTTCGTCAACCTCTTACAGCAACAGAAACATTGTCCAAGTACGATGTAGAAGTTAACGTTATCGGTGGTGGCTACACAGGTCAAGCTGGTGCAATCCGTCATGGTATCGCTCGTGCACTTGTAGTTGCAGGCGAAGACAAGTCCGTTCTCAAAAAGAATGGTTTCTTGACACGTGACCCACGTATGAAGGAACGTAAAAAGTACGGTCTCAAGAAGGCTCGTAAAGCTCCACAATTCTCCAAGAGATAATCTCCCAGTTTCGGGAAAAATCTGCTGGAGTTGTGCGCACGAACAACTCAAAAACAAAAGCTCTCAACAACAGTTGGGAGCTTTTTTGTTTACATCGAGTGTATTTTGTGGTATAGTTTAGCTACAAAACAAATGCAGGGGTGCAATATGAATATCACTTACAAACAGGAGCGTCTAACTCCCAACGAATATATCGACTTTCTCAAGCGCACCGACTTGGGCTCTCAATACCCCAAGGAACACTTTGCCGAGCGCATACAAAAGCTTGTGCAAAATGTTTCTATCAGTATCGTTGCACGCAACGAGCAAGGCGTTGTCGTAGGTGTGTTATTTGGTTTGACGGACTTTGCCTATTGGTTGTATATCACCGACCTTGGCGTTGATCGCACCTATACCAAGCAAGGTATTGGCAAAAAACTGATGCAAACTGCACATCAAATTGCTGGTGGCGAAAAGGATATTGCCATCTACTTGGTAGCAAACGAAAATGCCATTGGTTTCTACGAAAAACTTGGCATGAAAAAGTCAACTGACGTCATGCAGTACAACAAAGTCAATTGGACAGAGTTTACAGTAGAGTAGTCATCCACAAACATCTATCTATCGTATTTTTTTGCATTATCTACATCCAACCATATCGTAGGGGGCGACCTGTGGTCGTCTGCAAATCCAACAAACATAGTCGCAATTTGCAGTTTGTTTTCCTAATCCCACAAAAGGTGTTTACAAAACGTCAACTTTGCGCTACAATTAACCCAACAAACTCTTTTACGGAGGTAACCTAATGAAACTTGACGGCTTGGGCCTACTTGTCAACGATATGCCCACAATGGTGCGTTTTTACAGGGACGTGCTTGGTTTTGAAATCACCGAAGGCGAAAACGCCACAAATGTGTATCTCATTAAAGATGGTACGCTATTCATGTTGTATGAGCGCAAAAATTTTGAGAAACTTACCAACAGAAAATACAAATATCTCAACGGAATCAATGGTCACTTTGAAATAGCCCTGTATGTAGACACATTCGAGCAAGTGGATGCAGAGTACGCAAGGGTAATCTCCCAAGGCGCACAACCTGTGATGGCACCCACAACCGAGCCTTGGGGCCAACGCACCTGCTATATTGCCGATCCTGAGGGTAACCTAATTGAAATTGGCTCATTCAATCGTCCGTTTGAAAGATAAACAAATTGACGCACTAAAATATTGTAAGTCAACTTTGCACATAACATATAACCACTTTACAAAGTAAAGCTCTCAACAACAGTTGGGAGCTTTTTTGTTGCAAAACTATTGACATGTCAATGGGGGGGTATAATTGTCTTATCACGAACAGCACCAATAAAGCTGACATTTATTTAACTTTATGTTACAATACACTAAACAGTATGTCGATAAACGCTTATGGTTGTTCAAAGGAGAAAATATTATGAGAAAAATCATTTCATTAGTAATCGTATTGATAATGGTCGTAATGCTTTTGGTTGGTTGCGCGCCACAAATTGACGTTGAAAGTCTTACTGCTCAACTCAAAGCAAAAGGTCTTACCGAAGGTATATGCTATGTTACCCCAGAGGAGTGTGAAAGAGCGACATCTCTCACAAACAGCGAAATTAAGTTTATGGGTGGCGATTTTACAGTAGAAATTGTCAATGACATATCCTTGATAGAAAATGGCGATTACTCAAAGTCTTGCACATTTATCACTTTCGCCACCGAACAACAAGCAAAACAATTTGCCGAATTGAAAATTAGTGACTTTGCAAAAGACGGCAACAACACAAACAATTGGCGCATTGCTCGCAGTGGTTGTGTGGTAGTGTTAACAAATCTCCAAGTAGCATTTGAACTCATCAATTTGCGATTTAAATAATTTTGTCTTTCAAAAATGCAACCAAACTAACCACGCCCATTTACAACGCTATCGCTTTGTGCTACAATAGGTACAATATTTAATCAAGGTGAACAAATGAAAAAACTTTTTTCTTGCCTACTAATATTGATAGTTCTGCTCAGCTGTCTTGTTGCCTGTCAAATGCCCGAGCATCACGATGACGAGATAATGTACATGACGTACTACTATCGCAACGAGTACAATTCGCCAGCTATGACGGGTATCGACTGGAAAGAGCACGACCTTGGCATACTGGTAGATTTGGCAAACGATTTGGTATTTACCGAAACCAAACCACAGTTTTTCAAAACAAAGGTACAGTATTGTGTTCGCCACTACAACAACGCCAACGACAAAACTAACAGCTTTTTTGAAAATGGCAACGAGGAGTACAAGGCTCTCAACGGCGACTTTACCAACGACTACGCTGACGTTGTGTATACACTGGATATGACTTATGGACACGTCAAGAAGGAGTATACAACGGCACAAGGCACTGTTACCCAGTACGCCACCTTAACGGATGCGCAACTAACATCCGTAAAACAAGCTTTTGCAACCATTACTGATGCCATTGAGCCAAAGGAAGGAATGTTCTCTCTTTCGGCATTTGAACTTTGGATAGAAGAAATTAACGTTGACGACATTGCAATGGTCAAGTTTACAACGGACACTTCCACAATCAACGACTTCAGGTATGTCTATTCTTCCACCTTTAAAGGTCATATCCTATCAATGTTTGTTCGTTGCCAGCAAATGGAGATGTTTACCGTTGACGTAACTCAATCACAAGTAACAGGTGGCAGTGCAACAACAGTTGAGTTTATTTTGACGGATGGCACAATAAAAACATTTGATTACTACTCAAATCAGTATTATACCGATGGCACAAGATATTTCAAGTTTAGGACCTCCTTTTATCAACACGAGCTTGACTTAACCTATGGTTTTACACCAGCAACGACAACCACTGCCAAAGTCTACTGCGTAGGCGACACAAACTCCATTTGCAGTATCGATACCAATGATATCGAGTTTATCCGTGTAACTGACGAAAGTGTGGTGCAAGGTTTAGAACCAACTCACTACATTCAAACAGAGTTTGGCAACTTATTCTTTCTTTCGGATGAGTATTTCTACATTGACGGCGACTTTTTTGTAGAAGGTGATGCCGAAGTGTACTACAAACTTGTTGGCAAAACCCTCAGCCAGCTTATTGAAAAGTAACCTATTAAACAAACCAAAAGCTCTCAACAACAGTTGGGAGCTTTTTTGGTATATTGTATTAAGTGGAATATCAATCATCATTGACTTTATATTATGGTTGATATATAATATTTGTAACTATCTTTACTTATCAAAACGAGGTACACAATGGGAACAATGAACTTTTCTAATGGCGACTACTACGTAGGTGATATCGTCAATGGTACAATGCACGGCAAAGGCAAATACTATTGGAAAAATGGCAATCGCTACGAGGGTAGCTTTGTTAATGACAAAATGGAAGGGTATGGAACCAAATTCTACGCCGAAGGTGAGCGCTACGAGGGATGCTGGGTAAATAGCCAAAGATGTGGTCAGGGCAAATACTCTTGGCCCAATGGTTCTTACTACGAAGGTGCATTTTTAAATGGCAATGCTCACGGCAAAGGAAAGCGCGTGTATGAAGATGGTAGTATTTACGAGGGTGAGTGGCTAAACAATTTCAAACATGGCAAAGGCAGGTATACCACTGCAACTGGCGAGGTTTACGAAGGCGAGTTTTTAAAGGGAGATTTCCACGGCAAGGGTAAACTAACGTTACAAGCAGGTAGTATTATACAAGGAACGTTTTTGCGTGGGGAACTAAATGGCGAAGGTGTAATTGATATAGCTGGCCAAAGTCATTACCAAGGTCAAATTCGCAACAACCTAATGCATGGCAAAGGCAAGTTGACGTACAATGATGGTGGCTACTACGAGGGCTACTTTGTAGAAGGAAAAATGTGTGGCTATGGTGTTAGGGTTGATTGCAACAATAACACGTATTCCGGCGTATGGAAGGATGGTAAACTCAATGGTCGTGGGCAGGTTGTATTCCCAGACGAAGGCAGTTATGACGGTGAGTTTGTAAACGGTATGTTTGATGGCTTTGGAGTTGTAACAATTCAAGGTAAGGAAGTGTACAAAGGTCAATGGAAACAAGGCAAAAAACATGGTAAAGGCATAATTACCTTGCCTGATGGCACTCAACATATAGGAGTTTTTGAGGATGACAAAATTGTTAGTCCGGGGGATAGGACAATGCCAACAACATTTGATACAACTCCATTAGAGCTTTGTGAACCAACAATGATGTTGTTGGGTCTACACAGGTACTATGGAGCAGTAAAAAGAGGTCTACCTCACGGATATGGCAAAATGATTTTCCAAGATGGTTCTGTATACGTAGGATACTGGAAAAGAGGATTTCAAAACGGTTTTGGTACAAAGATTTACGCTGATGGTAGTACGTACGAAGGTGGTCACAAAAATGGTTTTTATCACGGTAAAGGGGTAAGAACGTTTGCAAAAGGAGGATACTTCAAAGGTTCCTTTAAGGAGGGGCTGTACGTTGGCTATGGCGAAGAGATGTTGCCTAATGGTTCGTTTTATCAAGGCACATTCAAAAAATTTGATAGAGTGAAAGGAAAAATTACATATATGGATGGCTCATGGTACGAAGGGACTTTTAAGGATGGGTTCTACTCTGGTAAGGGCGAGTACCACAAAGCAGATGGTGACGTGTATATAGGCGAATTTAAGGGTAGTGTATACCACGGTAGTGGTAAACTCGTGCGCGCCGATGGCACTGTGCAAAAGGGCAAGTGGGAAGGTAACAGATTTATTGGTTAACGTAATTGCAACAAAATAACAACAAAAAAAACAGGTAGTGGAAATTCACTACCTGTTATTTATTACAATTTTTTTGTTACAAGTTCAAGCAATTATTCTTGACCAGCAAGCTTCTTGTACTTAGCAACTCTGCCAAGAGCATCTTGTTCGGATTGATCAAACAATTGGTCAGCAACTTCTGGCTTAGTCTTTGCCAAAGATGCGTAACGTGTTTCGCTCATGATGAAGTCACGGTAGCTACCTGTTGGGTCTTTACTGTCAAGAGTAAATGGATTCTTGCCTTCGTCAATAAGACTTGGGTTGTAACGGTAAAGTTGCCAGTAACCACAGTTAACAGCACGCTTGATTTCTTCTTGAGATTTGCCCATGTTGATACCGTGGTTGATACATGGAGCGTAAGCGATAATCAAGGATGGTCCTTTGTATGCTTCAGCCTCTGTCAAAGCTTTTACAAGTTGAGCTTGGTTTGCACCCATACCAACTTGTGCTACATAAACGTAACCATAGCTCATAGCCATCATACCAAGGTCCTTCTTCTTTGTGCGCTTACCAGCAGCAGCAAACTTAGCAACAGCAGCAGTTGGGGATGCCTTGGATGCTTGTCCACCAGTGTTGGAGTATACTTCGGTATCCATAACAAGGATGTTTACGTCTTCGCCACTTGCAAGAACGTGGTCAAGTCCGCCGTAACCGATATCGTATGCCCAGCCGTCGCCACCGAAGATCCAAATGGACTTCTTAACGAGCATATCTTTGTCTTTCAAAACTTCTGCAATAAGTTCACCACAGCACTCACAATCAGCGTGTGCTTGGCAGTTAGCAACAAGTTTAGCTGCAGCAGCCTTAGATTTAGCTGTATCGTTAAAGCCTTCAAGCCATTCACGTGCAGCTGCAACGCCTTCTTCGTTTTTGTCCTTTTCTTCCCAGATAGCAAGGAGTTTTTCAACAGTTTCCTTAAGCTTGTTACGGCGTTGGCTTACTGCCAAGTGGTAACCGAAACCAAACTCTGCGTTATCTTCGAACAAGCTGTTAGCCCAAGCTGGACCGTGGCCGTTTTCGTTAGTGGTGTATGGGCAAGTAGGAGCAGAACCACCATAGATGGAGGAGCAACCTGTTGCGTTAGCAACCATCATTTGTTCACCGAAGAGTTGTGTTACAAGTTTAACGTATGGTGTTTCACCACAACCAGCACATGCGCCAGAGAACTCGAACAAAGGTTGTTTAAATTGGCTACCCTTAACTGTGTTAGCGTTAAGTGGGCTTGCAACCTTTTTAGCAGTTTGAGCAAACTTATAGTTTTCTTCTTCGTGTACTTGGTCAGCAGGTAACATAACAAG
>JAFTNE010000055.1 GCA_017452035.1 Clostridia bacterium | reverse complement strand
GTGCTTTGTTTTGTTTCATACATACCTCCTTTTGCACTACAGGGTGCAATTTGTAACTTGTTATAGTATTATACTTTACAAATTAATGGTTGTAAATACCCAAATTATGGCAAATTAATCATAATACAACTTCAATATGTCCAACTCTGCCCAAGGAAAGAGGTCGCGCCCTTCCTTGACAAAGCCCAATTTGTAGTACAGTCTTGTTGCGCGTTCGTTGAAGTCGTCCACCAAGATGCCCACACCATCATAGCCAAGGCTTTTAGTTTCGGCAATCATACTTTTGACAAGAAAACTGCCCACGTGCTTGCCAACGAAATCGTTTGCCACCATAACCCTACCAAAGGACATCACGTTGTTGTTTTTGAAGGTATCCTTGGGATACTCATGCTCGGCTGGATGAAAGGTAGCATACGCTACAATTTGTCCGTCAATTTCCACAACACGACCAAAGCCGAGAGAAAAATCTTCGGCGATGAGTTGGTCTTGTGGGTAACCGTCCTGCCAAATAGGCAAGTTTTCGGCAACTACTCGTTGCTTTACTTGGTTTTTCAAAGCAATGACGGTGATAAAATCTTGTTGGGTGGTTTTTCGGTAAATCATAGTTGGTTGCAGGGTGTTAGATATAAATGGTGGTTACGTACAGATAATTACTCGGTAGGTTGGTCGTTGTTAGCGTTTTTGTTGGAAAGCTTTTTGATGCCTTTGACAACAAAACTAACTAGCACAAACAGCACAACAAAAATAGCAATGCCTATCAAAATAAGCAGGTCGGCATCTATTTCGGCAAAGTCTACACCAAACAAATGCATCACAAAGGCGCCCACGGCAAAGCAAATTATTACAAGAAGTATCTCTAATAAGGCCTCTAACAATGCCTCACCAAATTTTGTTTTTTGTTTGTTCATAAATTTTTTCCTCTATACCAATGTTTCGGTAAAGATTTTGCAAAGGGCCTGTGTGGGTATGGGTTGCCCAACAAAAATTTGCAATGCATCTTTTTGTTTATAGTGCCTTTTATAGTAGCTACTCAATCAATTGCCATACTTAAAAAATCCTAACAATTACTACCTTGAGCGTTTTCCCTTGCTACTCTATTGTGTAGTCGATGGTGATTTCTACAAGTGGAAGTACCGACCAATAGTCGATTGTTTCGGTATATTGGTTTTGAATTGTTACCGAGTTAGCCCCTACTTCGTATGCAAATGCGTACGCCTGGTTAAGTTGTGTGTCAATTTGTTGTCCTTGTACGGCAGTGCCTCCAACCAAAACCGTTGGAGTTGCCTTGGTTAGGCGATAATAGGTAATAGTAATCGAGTCGATACGCACTTGCTTACCGTCAATATCTTTGATAGTCAATTGGATGTATCCACCATTGCCATCAGCAGAGGCAAACAGACACATACCATCTGTTGAGATAGGATACTCTTGGCTGTAATAGGATGGTGGAGTAACGTACTGATAAGTGAATGTAAATAGTCCATCAACTCCAAAAATAGCATCACTGTAATCTTCTTTACCATCGGGAGTTGCCAAATCCGAACGGTTGAGTGTAACTGTTTGACTGAACTCCGTCCTTGTATTGTCGGTACGTTCCAGTGTGATGATTGCGCCACAAGTGCCATTTGTATTTGTGTAAACTTCCTCTACGACAAACTTCCAACCTAATTTTTCGCCGTTATCTAACTTGTCACCATTGATAAACTGCGACTTGAATGTTTGCATATCGAAGGAGTCGCCTACACCAAAGAGAGAACTTTCCAAAACGGACAGACTTCCGGTGTTGTATGGTTCATCGGGATTGTTACGAATCAAATGAAGTAAATCGTAGGTGCTAGTAACATCATTGTTAGAATTGGACAGTTCGTACAAGTGGCCATCAACAATTTGTGATGTTATCTCGCCTCTTGATAGGTCCTGCAAAGGAGAGTTGACGTGCCATAGGCGAATACCGGTAGTAGGTATGTTAAAGTATGTAACTTGGGAATCGTACGCGTTGAGACCAACGGGGGCAAACAATTCCAAAATGAGATACTCGTCATAAAGGGAGTTGTACTCGTTCCAAGTGTTGGTCAAAATTATGTTTTGACCGGTGGATTGAAAGTCTTGCAAATGAAGGGTAATTTTGTCCCCCAAGTCGTAGTCGCTTGATGCATACACCTGTGGCTTGCTCCAACCAATCAGGTTAGTATGATATGGGTCGTGGCTACCATAGTTACGGTCTTGCATTACAAACGCACCAGTAGGCGAATAGCGTTCTTCTGCAAGTTGATCCTCGTACAAGTCCTCGTTACCAAACATATGTCCCATTTCGTGAATGATGGTTCGAGAACTATCTCGGAAGGAGTTATTGAAGGTTTCGGATAGGTCGATGGAGGTTAGTTGTGTGGTAGGTTGTTTTCTGTCAAGGCCGTAAAGTCCACCCAATGGGCAAAATGCCATTGTATTGAAAGCGTAGTCACCACCGATACTTGCTGAATACTCAAATGCAGTAGTACGGTTGGTGTCCCCTTCGGCTCCGTAGAAGTTAGCTCCGTAGTACAAAATCAAACCATCCACTTGGCCATCGGAATTGAGGTCGTAATCATCCAAAGATTCCTCTGTGTTGGTAGCGAAATACCACTCGATGGCATCAGTACCCAATTGGAATGCATTGTATATTTTGTCTTGTTCGTAGTCGGAATAATACTTGTAAGATGTGTTGGAGTAGTAAAACTCGCTTATGGTGATATCCAAAGTGATAGCGCCATAACTTTGAGCCTCGTAGTACTGTTTGAGAGAATTGAGCTCGCTATTGGGGCGTTTGCCATTGACGGTGTAGTCGATAT
>JAFTNE010000054.1 GCA_017452035.1 Clostridia bacterium | reverse complement strand
TATTACCTTGTAAGTAATGGGTGTAAATGCAGCATACAATGTCAAATCCGCTGTAATAAGTTCTCCTTCGTATGGAATGGTAAGCTCTTCATCGAGATACCAGCCGGCAAAGATATAACCTGTCTTTTCTGGAACTACTGGCGTTGTTACGCCACCGCTGGATACAACTGCTCGCATTGGAACTGCCTTTGTGATGTCTCGATTGAGTGTAGAGTCAGTAGAGGCAACAACGTTGCCAACATCAGCAGATGCTTGAGTGCTATCAGACAGCACAACTGCGCCAATGGCACTTACTGCCAACAATGCCACAAGTACGAATGTCAAAAACGTTCGTGTTAGTGGTTTATTAAAAGCTTTCATAAATTTCTCCTGTTTTAGAATTTTTTAATAAAAGTATTGACTTTTTGTTTATTGTGTCATATACTATTAGTAGGTTCGTTGGAACCATTTGCGCCGACAATGTCGGCAGCGAGCTCAATCGCATTTGTGATTGGGCCTTTATTTTTTCATATACTTGCGTATATATCCGTGATGTCTGCGTTTGAGTCTATGCTTACCAACATTCTGAATGGATGTAGTGGGCACATGAGTTATAGTGTTTTTGTGCACACCGCTGAATCGTGGCAACGTTGTGTCTTTTGTCGGTATTGGATAAATCTTGCCGGACTCCACATCGCGAAATTTATTGGTTTTGTATTTTCCACCTTTTGTTTTCAACGAAGTAAATGTGTTTACCGAGCACTTTTTTCCATACACTCTACGCACAAAGACATAGTGTCCTTTACTCAAACCTAAAGTTCTACCATCGCACCAGCCTATCTTGCCGATTAGTGGATGCGTTTTTCTTTTCCTTCTCATAAAAGCCTCAGTGCTTGAAATAAATAGCCCTTTGCTAACAGCAGAGGGCTATTTTGTTAGTAGGCGACCTCTTACTTGTTGTAAGAAATGGAAAGTTGACCTGCGTAACCTTCAATTTCGAATACGCCAACTTCTGCATCCATTGTAGGTTCAACTACAATTCTGCAAAGTTCAGCACCTTCTGGAATCAAAGATGCATCAAGGTCAGCATCGAGAACGTCAGTTGCAGAGAGGAAAACTTCCTCGCCGTCTTCGTTGAGTTCAAAGAAGTAAACAACGTATTTAACGTCTGCTTCTTCATCAAGAACGATTTCCAAGCCATCAACGTTGATTGCTTTCTTCAAACGGATACAACTTGTGTCCTTGATCTCGTTGCCTTGGGCATCCAAACCGCCGATTTCAAATGCAAAAGCACCAACCGTCTTTTGTTGCTCCATGTTGTTAGCCTTGGAAATCATCACAATTGCCACAACCAACATTACCAAAGCCAGGATGATAATCACTGCTTTTTCTGTCTTGTCTCTCTTTGAGGTGTAACCTCTACTACGTTTTGCCATAATTGTTATAATTCTCCTTGTTTGATATATTCAATCTTGTAGATTGTCTGTTTGAGGTTCGCTATTGTTCTTTATAATACGAACGATTTTGCACCTGCCAACTGATCGCTTAAACAATGCGATTGCCTTCCCCTGATTGGAACAATAGATGTCCAATGTTTGCGTTGCTCCATTGGCAACGTAGTAAAATGTAAATTTTTTCATAGTTGTGTTGTAAAAGGAGGAACCCCAGCGCTGGGAAAATCACTAACCAGCGCTGGGAAGACAAATGAGAAGAGCACAAAGCCCTTTTTAACCCAAATTTGCTTGTGCGCACGTCTCGCAGTAGTCGATGTCAACTACTTGCCGGCACAATATAAAGCCACCACGCACAATAGTTCCATACGTTTTAATCAGCTTCCGCTTTTCTTCGTTGCTTAGTTGCGCGCTGATGTCTACAAGCTTGTCGCAGTTGCGACAGCTCCCAAAAAACATTATTTTTGCAAGCGGTATCCTGTTGGTTACTGAAGAAATGTCAAAGTTTGCTTTCATAAAAACTGTGGCTCCTTGTGCAGCAAAAATATGTAAATATCTTTTTGCAAGTCCTTGTTAAATTTCAAGCACCTATCGCAACGTTGCGTTCCAGGATGACATATCATCAACCTGGTATTAATGGTGTCGTAAACCAATATTTGTGTTTGTCGTGGCAAACGTCTGATATCCTCTTCATTCAGTTGCCAAAACTTGATTCCTTGTTGCTTCATAAATAACCTCGTATCTGCCGGGATGTGGCAAGGGGCATACTTGCCACGTTTTTTTAGCAGATGTTTTTACCACCAAAGATGCCCTGTGGTGGATGGAAAGCGCACCGTTCGTTTACTAACTACTTCAACGTCAGGTGTGTAGGTCGCTTCCATCAATGGTGTTCGCTGATTCCCTCAACGAACGAAGGGTGTGCGCCACATCTAATGGAAGTGTTTGTCATTGGTGTTTGTTTGGCCGTGTGGCAATGGTGTTCGCTGATAACCCACAACGAACGAAGGTTTTAGAGGAGAAAAAGTCATGAATTCTACACAGCAGCCATCTATGTAGATCAAAACAATCCCAAAATTGATGCTGTCAAACAGCTTGTTTTGCCAACTCTTGTTTGTGGCCCACGATTTTCCAACGTTTCAAAAAATTTCCCAAGCAATGTTGTGACTGGTCTTGTTGATTGACCAAAACGCAACTTCCGTCACGTTTTCGACATACCGTGTAAAACGTCTTGCCATCTTCGGCTAAAAGCACAAATTTGTCGAAAATTTCTTCGTTGGTGGAGTCAACAAACCCTGTCGATTGACAAACGGTATCTATCTCCACCTCGGTGTAGTAGCCATGATTGATCACGTATGCTCTATCTTTGCCCCATGTGTATCGTGCTTTGATTATCTTAACGGCTTATCCAGATATCCACAGTTGAGTGTCCGGATGCCTACCCATAAATGTATTCATTTGCTATTTCCCCCATTAAATTCTGAAAATTTGTCCGTTACCGCAATAAATGTTAACAGAACCAAATTCACTAAAATGCTCTTTGTCGATATTCCAAACGTAAGCAAAATGCGTGCTAATGTATTCCCCTGATGGCATAAATGGATTTACAAATGATTCTTTTAGCACCAGCAAAAATGTGTAGCACTCGCCAAAACTAAACTTTTCGTGAGTAATTGCAAAAACCGTGCAATCGTCTTTGCGTTCTAACTCTTTCACTCGTTGGTAAAGGGTTGATGACGTTTCTACTTGCACGGTAGATGTCACGTTGAAACAGTAAAGTGTTCCTTGCTCAAATGCATCAACGTAGTGTTTGTTCATCCCCATTTTTCGCATTATCTTGATGGCTTTCGCCTTGCGTTGTTCTTTGCTTAAACATTTCATCTGCTGTTCCCCCTTGGAATCCAAGCTACAACGTAGCCGTTTTCGTAAACTGTCTTCCACCACGTTACGTAGTAACCGAGTGAGCTCAGTTCGTCAATTTTCTCTTTCGCTTGCTGTAACTGGGTGTATTCTTCAAATCTCATATTCCTACTCCCAGTCGTAAATGACGTCACCGAACAACGCAATTTGCGCTTCCTTCAAAGAACAGTTGTTGTGGATGCAGTACGTACTGCAACGTAGGTAGTTTTCTTGTTCGCCAAAAAACATGGCAATACTAGTTGTCTTCATCTGCTTTTCCCCTTTTTAGTTTTAGTGATAAAAGCAACATTTTGTTGCCTTTCGCCAATATTATAAGCAATGTTTTGTTGCTTGTCAAGACAAAAAAGCAACATTTTGTTAAATTATTTTCAAAAGGAGGCAATAAAATGTTAAATTTGAAGGCAATTCGAGAATCTAAAGGAATTTTACAAAGAGATTTGGCGGTAGCAATCCAAAGAACCAGAGCTTGCATCTCTCAATGGGAACTTGGAAAGACCGAGCCCAGCATTGATGATTTGTGCGCTATTGCTAATTTCATGCAATGTAGCGTTGACGAATTACTTGGACGTGAAGACTACGGCACCGGCAACGTTGTGATTCAAGGCGCACAACTTTCCGCCTTTGACGAACGTTTGTTGCAAGTGGTTCACATGCTCACGTTGGAAGATCAATACCAAGTGCTTGGCTTCGCCCAAGCGTTGGCGAAATAGAGGTGGCCGTATGAAGTGCGAAAAATGCGGAAGTGAAGATCTTGAAATAAAGATCGTTGATATTAAAAACGAGAAAGATAGTTCTTTATTTGCAACAGTTATCTTGATAGTTTCGTGGATGCTCGCAATTTTTTCAGCGATATTTTTCATTCGCAATGTGGACTCAAGTTCTTTATCAAACGATGACATTTGGAAGATAATTACCGGGACAATTGTTGATAGTATTGAAACTGTTATTTTATGGAAGATGTTTTCTATTAGCGTAATTAGCATTATAGTCTGTTCATTATTCAATAAACTTTTGCCATACAAAGTGATACCTGTAAAAAAAGCCGTATGCAAGAGTTGTGGCAACGAACAAGACGGCACCGAGTGAGAACACAGCAAAAAAGCCGACTGCAAACTGCAATCGGCTCATTTTCTACTGAAGTATGAGATCTTTTTTCATTTTTGATTTTTGGCTTACATTTGCATTGACTGATGCAACCTAAAATGCTATAATTGTGCTCACAAACAAGAGGTACTACAAATGATAAATTTATACGTAGATGAATCGGGCAGTATGACAACAAAATATACTGACTACAGTCCACACTTTATAATAGCAATAGTGCATCCCAAGAACGCACGCGCGCTCAAATCCACCTACCGCAGATTTGTAAAAAGTCACATGGATGAACTTCGAGAAGCGGATAAGGGTGGGAAAATGTTTGCCAATGGGAAGTTTAAGGAGCTAAAAGGATCGGAGTTTACCCCGGCCTTGAAAAAAGCATTTGTTGACTATTTTTGTCGAGATAAACAGTTTCAACTTTTTTATATTGTCATAGATAACAAACATGTTGGTCCGAACTTATACAAGAATACAGCAAGAGGCTTTAACTATTGCTTAAAATTAGCTCTTGCTTACTTTATGCATAAGAGGTGGCTACCCACAACTGAGGATATAAACATTCAAATAGACGAGAGAAATCAAAAAACGAATACGAAATCTTCGTTACAAGAATATCTTAATAAC
>JAFTNE010000004.1 GCA_017452035.1 Clostridia bacterium | reverse complement strand
TTCTCCTTTTTTTGTGGTCTTGCAGTCACTATAAAACCATTAGTCCCTATGCCGGTTAGTAGATAATATGTCCCTTGATAATCATAAACACGCGTTATTGACGAAATACCATTCCTTATTTCAATATGATCGTCCACAACATTTCCATGTTTAATTACGTTATACAACGATTCGTGCAATGTATTTTCACTAAAATTAAAAGCTTTCACAAAGTCTCGTCCATGTCTAGACTTTATATGTTCAAACCCTGCACCATCGTTTCCCCTTTCCAACCATACTATTTGATTAGTCTTATCCTTAGTTATAAACAGAATATCTTTTTCGCTAAACCTAATATTATTTTTTCTCAATTCCTTAATTAAGTTTTCATCAATTAGTCTTTTATGGATTGGATTTCTATTGCCGATAGCTTTTTTATGTTTATTTTCACCAGCAGTATTACCAAATCCACCATGATATCCAGCTCCCATATCAGTTTACCTCCTTTTTGTGAGATAAACCAAATTCGCTTTCAAATGGAATTAGCTCTATGCCATACATCCTTGCTAAGCAAAAGATTTTGTCTGGCATACGTCCATAGACGATTACAGTTTGGGGATTTAATTTGTTTACTACATGATCAAACCCTGCAATAAACATCCTTTTGCCTTCGATTGTCTTGATACAACCATGGGTACCCACAGCAATCGTCTTGTTAGGTTCAACACCCAAACAAGCGATCTCAAAGGTGCGTTCATCACCCCATCGAACATTAGGTATGACTTCCACACCATTTTCTGTTAGCCAATGTGCCAGCGCCTTACCACGATACGTATTGTACTTTTGCATACACAAAGGCATATCATAGTACAAACTATAATCAGGAGATATAACTCCTTTGTACCTTTTGAGTATTGGCAAATACTTTTGTGGATTTCTCCAAAAGCATTCAATTTTACTATCATCTTGGTAAAAATGCACCCAAGCATTGTTGTCTTGTTTGCTTTTGGCATTTGAAAAGGAAATAACCTTTTCGGGAATAGAGTTACTTGTTTTGATAACGGGAATTTCTTCTTCGCCGTCATACGTTGCGTTTGTAACTAAAAACGAGTTATAAACGTCTTTTTGCGCCATTTTGGGTATGGCAAAAAGAGTGTCCATAATATAACACCTCCTTGTAATATTAAATCTCAACCTTTGGTTGGCGTCAAAAAATACATTTGACAAAAAAGACAGGAAGTGTTATACTATTCATATCCGTGAAATGTGTAACACATTTCCTGAGAAGCACTTAACTTGTTGTTGCAGCAACTGTTAGGTGCTTTTCTTTTTTGTTTGATATTTTTATTACATAATTAAATCAAGCAGAGTTTGTTCATAATCCTTATATTTGGCACCACCATAAACAGACCACTTATAATATCGCTTTTGACAAACTTCTGCACATTCATTAGATACCCCGAATTCATTTTGAATTTCATCTTTATTTCCAGATGTAAAAAGCCCTATCAATGGTGATGGAGCCAATGCATAGCTCGCGTAACAATCTGCCATTTTTCTTGCCAGATTGCTCTCACTCTTATGTCCTAAGTCAATGTGACCAATTTCGTGCATGAGTGTGAATCTTAGTCTAGATAATGGCTTTTTATCATCATAGACTATTATATAAGTATTCCGTTCTGGATTAAAAAAAGAAAAAGCATCATTACTGCCATTTGCAAATTTTAGAAAATCGATATCCTTAATTTTAGAAAATGGCATTGCAATGTAACCCCTTTTTCTTATTATTTCAAAAGGGTCTACAGGTATCTCTTGTATACCTAGCTCGATATACAAATCCACCACTTTTCTTTCTATTTTTTCATACAACCAATGTGGGAGCTTTGATTGTTCTGTGCGAGCTGTATCTGTCATTTATTACGCATTACCGCCTCAATAATTTGCATTTTTTGTGTTTCTGTCAAAGTGTAGGAACTCCTTGCAACCAAACGATAAATTTCGTCAAAATCCGTTTCCAGTTTTTTGCCAGTGGTCAAGTAGTCCACAGTTGTATCCAACGCTGTTGCAAGGTTCGCCAAAACTTCTATCTTGGGTTCTCGTTCATTATTGATATATCTTGATAATGCTGATTCGGTTACACCAATCATAGAGGCAAGGTCCTTTTGGGATATGTGTTTTTCGTCTAATAATTTGGCTATTCTTTCGCCTAGTGTGTTCATCTGCTGTCCCCCTTGGCCATTCGGCAATACTATAATAGCATATCATAATTAATCTGTCAATAAAAATTGCCAAATTGGCAAGAATTTTTTCTTTTTTTTGATTATTACATAAAAAAAGCCAACGAGGTTATCGTTAGCCCTTTTGAAATAGTTTAGACTGTTAGTAATGCTGGTGCAAAATTAGTCAGCTTTGTACATAATGCGTCCACAGTGTTCGCAACGCATAATTCCACCGTGCTTTTGCATTTCCGACTCAACAACGCCAAGAGGCATGTCCATACGGCAACCACCACAACGATTTCCGTCACTAAGTGGCACAAACACTGGGAATACCTTGCCAGCAGAAATACGCTCGTACATTTCAAACAACTTTTTGTCCAATTGTGGTTTGAGCGCATCCAACTTTTCTCTTAGTTCCTTTACGCGTGGATTGATAGATTCCTTTTGAGCCTCAAACTCTTCACTTGCTGACTTGTAAGCTTTGGCAATGGCAACAAGCTTGGAGTTGATTTCCTCAAACTTTTTGGAAATTTCTTCCCCTTCGCGAAGTACGTCACGGATTTCCCCTTCCACTTGAGAAAGAAGTTTGAGTTGTTCGTCCAACTTTTTGCTCATATATTTGAGCTCGTCACTGCTTTCTACGTGAGTCATTTCGTTGGTAAGTTCTTCAATTACAGCGTTGATTTTTGCAACTGCTTGTTTTGCTTGTGTAAGCTTGTTTTTGAGGTCGCTTGCTTTGGCGTCAAGTTTGTTCAAAGTGTCTTCGTAGTCTTGACGAAGTGTCTTGTATTTGCGAAGGTTTTGGTAAGCCTCGCTCTTGCGCAAGTCGCGTTCGATACGGTTTAGTTCGCCGTCAATCTTTTGATACTCTAACATTTGTTGTTGAATCATTGTGTTCCTCCTATATGTTCAAGGGCAAGGTTGATGTTGGACAGTTTGTCCTCCACCACCTCATCCCTGCATTGGGTTAGTATTTGGGTGTATTTTTGTTTTTCCGTCAAAAGGTACTGTACAAAATCTTGCGAAGGACTTGCAAGGTTTGTAACACCGAATTGCAACTGCAAATGTGTTAGTTGCATTGGTTTGCTTGACCTTTTGGCAACAATCAAATCGTAGTACTTGACGTCACAAAACTTGGTGTCAAGTGTAATGTAGTAGTTGTGTTCAAGCAGATACTTTCGCACGTCCACCTGGTTGCGCATAGGTTGCAACACCAAAAACTGTGGCAATTGCTTTGTGTTTTGCAAGATGGAAATTGTTTCCAGCCCTCCCATGCCAGCAATAACTGCGCAGTCGCACAAAACGTCCTTGATGCCATCCTGGCAAATAAATTGACAGTTGGGCATTTGCGCATTTGTACAGTTGTTTTGCGCTTTGGCAAGGCTTGGGGCAGAGATATCCATAAAAATGACCTTTTGCGCCTTGCCCTGTTGCCATGCGCCCATACCAATGTAGCCGTGGTCGCAACCAACGTCACAAAGTGTTGTAACGGTGGGTATTGCTTGCACTATTTTTTGTAGTCGTAGCGTCATTTTAGTCGAGATAGTCGCGCAATTTTTTGCTACGAGTTGGGTTGCGAAGTTTGCGAAGTGCTTTTGCCTCGATTTGGCGAATACGTTCACGGGTAACGTTGAACACTTTGCCTACTTCTTCCAAGGTGCGTTGTTTGCCATCATCAAGACCGTATCTTAGGCGAATTACCTTTTCTTCACGAGGGGTAAGCTTGTGCAACGTTGCGACAAGTTGTTCGTGTAGCATAGATTGCGCTGCCATGTCGCCAGGGGCAATGGTTTTTGTATCTTCGATAAAGTCCACAAGGTGAGAGTCTTCTTCTTCGCCAATTGGTGTTTCCAAAGATACTGGGTCTTGGGCAATCTTTTGAATTTCAATTACCTTTTCTGGTGTGATACCCATGTAGTCGGCAATTTCTTCGGGGGTGGGTTCGCGTCCCAACTCTTGAAGCAGGGCACGTTGAGCGCGTACTTGACGGTTGATTGTTTCTACCATATGTACAGGAATACGAATTGTACGAGCTTGGTCGGCAATGGCACGTGTGATAGCTTGACGAATCCACCAAGTTGCATATGTAGAGAACTTAAAGCCCTTGGTGTAGTCGAACTTTTCTACTGCCTTCATAAGACCTACGTTACCTTCTTGAATCAAATCCAAAAACAGCATACCACGGCCAATGTAACGTTTTGCAATGCTTACAACCAAGCGAAGGTTTGTTTCGCAAAGTTTACGTTTTGCCTCTTCGTCACCTTCCAAAATGCGCTTGGCAATTTCAATTTCTTCGTCACCCGTCAAAAGGGGTACTTTACCGATATCGCGAAGGTACATTTTTACTGGGTCGTCAACGGAAACGTCACCAATGGACTTGTACAAAGCAGAGTTATCTTTGTCTAACGTATCCACAATTGTGATACCGTTTGTTTCCAAGTATTTGTAAATTTCGGCGTTTTGATCGGCGTTGAGGTCAAGTTTTTCCAACTTGGTTTCCAACTCGTCAAATGTAATTTTTGTTGTGCCTGTTTGTTTGATATCTTCCAAGATACCTTTCAAAAAATCTTGTGTAAGTTCCATTGTGTACCTTCCTTTTTAAATTGAAGTAATTTTTGCCGAGATTTCTGCAAGTTTTTGCAAAAGTTCTGCATTTGTTGGGTCTTTTTTTATTTGTGCCAAAATTTGATTTTTTTGCTTTTGTAGTTCTTCTACCAAAATTACACGCTTGCACTCTTCAAAGTACTGAACGTTTTTTTGATAGCGTTTGGGGGAGAAATCTACGTTGATGATTTGTGAATACTCGTCAGCTGTGCCATTGGGGCAAACGGTGTACAGCATGTCCACAAGGGGCTTTTCCCCTTTGAGTTTGCACTCAAACAAATAGTTGTACAGGTTGGACAAAAACAGGGTGTCGCAACGAGGCTTTTCGTCCAGAGATGCGTAGTCCTGACTGTGCAATAAACAACTTGCCACAAAGAACTTTGCCTTTGTTTCGGGAGAGGATGCAATACCAGTGGATGGCAGTTCGTCCGTTTGGGTATCGGTACTCTTTTCGGCAATCTTACGCAAAAAGTAATCCTGCGAGTAGCCAGTTTTTGCTGATAACACCGTTATGTACTGACGTTGACGTGTTTCATCCAACTGTTTGAGCATTGTAATTGCACCCTTTACGTACTTGGGCATTGCGTTGTTGCGCACTGTTGGGTCGGGACTGGCAATATCAAAGGCTTTGTCAAGCAGTTGAATTTTGTAGTCGGGCAATGGCATTGCCTGCTCGATAAGTTTCAAAAATGCATCACTACCATGCGCTTTGATGTACTCGTCGGGGTCTTGGTTGTTGGGGATACTCATTACCTTTACTTCCAAACCAGCCTCGTCCAAGATATCCAGTCCACGCACTGTTGCCTTTTGACCGGCAGCATCACCGTCATAGCAGATGTACACTGTGTCACTCAACCGAGATAGCCAACGCGCTTGCTCGACAGTTAGGCTTGTACCCATGCTGGCAACGGCAGTTTTGAACCCTGCTTGGTACATGGCAATTACGTCCATGTAGCCCTCCACCACCACAAGGTGTTTCAAAGCAGATTGCTGTTTTTGTTCCTTGGCAATGTTGAGATTAAACAGGTTGTTCTTTTTGGTAAACAAAGGTGTATCGCTGGTATTTTTGTACTTGCCATAGTTTAGGTCTTGCTCGTCAAGTGCCCTACCACCAAAGGCGATAACCTTGCCTTGCATGTTGAATATTGGAACTATAAGCCTACGACCAAGAGCATCGATAACTTTGCCCTTTGACGTACGTTGAATAACACCTGCCTTGATGCACTCTTCTTCGTCAAAGCCCAACGATTTGAGGTGTTGTGGCAACGAATAGCTATCGGGCGAGTAGCCAATGCCAAACTTTTTGGCAGTGTCAACGGAGAACCCACGACCTTCAAAATAACTACGAGCCTTTGCGCCAACTGCTGAACGATAATTCTTAAAGTAGAAAACGGCAGTTTCTCGGCAAATTTCCAGGTGCAGTTCCCGTTGCTTTTTGCGTTGACTGAACTGCTTGTCCTCACGTTGCTGGGGTGTTTCGGGCATGGGGATGTTTGCCCTACGCGCCAAAATTTCCACAGCCTCCCAGGTGGAGCAGGACTCGAACTTTTCCACAAAGGTGATGACGTCGCCACTTTCGCCACAACCAAAGCACTTGAAAATTTGCATGCTACGGTTTACGTTGAAACTGGGGGTTTTTTCGCCATGGAAAGGACAGCGCGCTTGATAGTTTGAGCCACGTTGCCTTAGTTCGATATATGAGCCGATAACATCAACGATATCGTTAGCTTGTTTTACTTGCTGTATGAAACTTTTGTAATCAGCCATATTACCCTCCGTAGTTGTAAAAAGAAAAAATCGGCCCACCCTTTGATAAAGGGCAAACCACAAAGTTTTGCGAGAAAATGTGCCAAAAAGTAGGCAAAAAGTCTCAAAAAAAGCGTATTTTTCCTTTCTCACTAACAATTTCGACAGTTGTCAAAAAACTCCCCTAAAAAAGTTAACTTTTTTGAATTATTTTTAATATTATATATATCTAATTTAACGATAAAAAATGGTTTTTGAACAGTCCACAAGAATATATCTAATTTTTACCACTTGATTTACTGTTCAATTTTTGGTATAATGGTATGGTACTGGTGGGTAAATCACCAGATACAACAAATAAATGGGGAAAAATACATGAAAAAACTACTACTTATATCACTGTGCGTGGTGCTTTTGGCGACATTTTGTGGTTGCCAACCAACCGATCCACCAGACATGTCACGTCAACCAACAGACAACGTTTTTTTGAAAGAATTTGGCGCAAACAACGATTTCTACCAAGACTTTTCAGCCAAAGAAACAACATTGTACCAAACTTTGTGGCAAAATGATACGCGAATATCCTTCCAAATAGATATTGAGCCATCAGAGTTGTACGCCATGAGCGATGCATTTGACCATAGGCACGAAAACCCACAACTACTGGAAACCTATCGCAAGTGTAACCTTACCATTGTTGTAAATGACAAAAGCTACTACTTTGAAGAGGTAGGCATCCGTATGCACGGAAATACATCCAAGCGCGCGTTTTGCAACGAAAATGGCATTATGTACGCACTGGTGAACTTCCGTTTTAAGTTTACCGAAACCTTTGACGGCGACGAGTACGAGGGTACAGACATCTACCACGACTGGCACAAAGACACACCCGAAGGCAAGGCTTTGCGCAAAGAAAGAAAGGCTCGCACCTTTGCCACAATGGAAAAATTGTACGTCAAGTGGAACAAAAGCTACGACCTCAGTTACACTCGCGAAGTGTTTGCATCACGCCTGCTGTGGCAATACGGCATCATGAACCCACACGTTACTTGGACCAACATGGCCATCACGCAAAATGGCAGTATGGAAAACATCGGTATGGGCACACTTTACGAAACCATTGACGAAGAGTTTATCAATCGATACTTTGATAGCGATAGTCAAGGGGGTGACCTGTACAAATGCTTGTACCAAGGTGCGCCTGCTGATATGACCAAGTTTGAAAACTACGGCATTGAAAACCCATCTTGGACGCCCACTTACGACCTAAAAACCAACAACGACCCTGACGAAGAGGGCTACTCCGACCACCACCGTTTGCGTGACTTTATCCAGTTTGTAAACGAATTGGACGTTAGTGACGAAGATTTCCTTACCAAAGTAGAAACGGTTATACCAATGAACTACTTTGCCCAATTGGAGGCAGTAAACTACCTACTTGGAAACCCCGACTGTATTCGCAACAACTACAATAACTACTACACCTACTTTGCTCCAAATGGCTTGGCAATTTTTGGCGTGTACGACTACGACTGGAGTTTGGGCAACACTTGGAACAACAATGACGTAAAAACGGAGTATATCAAACCAAATGACGTACGAGGGGCGCTTGGAAACTGTCAAAACCCACTGTATCGCAAAACCTTTTTGAAGGGTGGTAGCCCCTACTACAACCAACTGTTAAAGGACAAAATTGACGAAATTTTGCAAGGAGAGTACTTTACCTACGAGTACTACAAAACACTTTTGGATGCATTTTGGTCCAGTTACCAAGGCCTCATTGAGCCATCATCCGTTTTGAAAAACACTCTAACTGACGTGGACTGCAACAGACTTGCTCGTTTTGATGGTACAACTGTACAAAACTACATCAATACCAAACGTGCCACAGCACAAAGTGCAATTGATTAATTTTTTGATACTTGTCAAAAAAATATACTAATACAAAAGGACTTACCGTTGAGATAAGTCCTTTTTGCTATGAAAATATTAATTTTTTTGTGATGTTACTAATTGTAAATATGGAAACAATTGCAATAGTTGGCAGGCAATTTGTACGCAGTGCACCGGCTGTGTTACTCCTCAATTTTGTCCACACGAATTTGGTGTCTGCCACCCATAAAATCGGTAGTCAAAAATGCTGTAACAATTTCGTCAGCAGTGTCGTTATCTACGTAAATTTGCCCCATAGCTATCATGTTGGCATCGTTGTGTGCGCGTGTGCGCGTTGCCATATCGGCATTTACACAAAGTGCGCAACGAACACCCTTTACCTTGTTTGCTACAATGCTTACGCCAATACCCGTTGTGCAAATAACAATACCACGCTTGCACACACCAGTTGCAACAGCCTCTGACGCTTTTTTTGCGAAATCGGGGTAGTCGCAACGCTCGGTTGTGAAAGTGCCAAAATCTACCACTTGATAGCCGTGTTCTTGCAAAAACTCCGATACGTGATTTTTTAGTTGTAGTCCACCGTGGTCGCATGCTAAAGAAATTTTCATAATTGACCTCTTGCTAAATGATATTGTTTGATGCAGAGCGTGTAAGACGGTTCAAAATGCTTTCGGCAAATGCCGTCTTTGAAGTGTAGCTTGCAACAATGTAGTTATAGTTTTGTTCCAAAATACGAAGGTTTTCAAACAGATTTTGCGCAACGAGCTCGTCCGTTACGCCTATGGGATGAACATTGCGACTACCAAAGGCAGTTGTATCTTCCACCAGCAAAACTGGTTTGTAGCCTTGGCTTGCAAGGTTATCGTAGTAGTTACAAAGTTTGTCAACGTCGCCTGTTAAATCCAATGCCATTGGCACTTTGGGTGCGTAGTGTTTGTATTTGACACCGGGGGAGTTGACCTTTTCCTTGGGGTTGGTTAGCACCCTTACAGGTTTGCCAAGCACATTTTCAATTTGCTCGGGCGTTACAACACCTGGACGCAAAACCAGTGGCTCATCGTGGGACAAATCCAACACGGTGGACTCGATACCCACTTGGCATGTCTCGCCACAAAGTATTGCAGAAATTTTGCCCGACATGTCCTCCTCCACACGTTGCCACGTTGTGGGGCTGGGACGACCACTTGTGTTGGCACTTGGGGCAGTTACTGGCACTTGACAAGCCTCAAGAAACTTGCGCGCCTCAAGTGACTTGGGC
>JAFTNE010000053.1 GCA_017452035.1 Clostridia bacterium | reverse complement strand
GCATGGTAGTAGTTTTCTTTGTAGTTGAGATAAAACTGTGTCTTCTTAGCAAATGGTGTAGCAATTACCATTTTTTCGTTGTTGATGTCGTTATCGGCAACAATTTTTATTTCTACGTCAGCGTAAGTATCATTTTTGCCTTTAAAGTACAGTATGCGCTGACTGTTGGTCACCTCAAAACTCATGTAGAAATCTTTTGCTTTGTACTCGTTGAAGGATGGGCCTTCGGGATCACGATCAAGTTTTGCGCTGTACAAAAAACGCATGGAGTTGACCTCCCACTTTTTGCCCGTGTCAAGGTCAATTACCGTTGCCGTTACCGAGCAAACGTAAGTAAGATGCCCAATGGTAAGCTGAACAGCGTAGTGGTCTTTTATAAATTGGTAAAATACCCACTCTTTTAACTTAAAGGGAAACCCCTTTGCATACTTACGGTTGTACTCAATATTCATTTTTGTGGCGTATCCTTTTACGGCAAGTGTGCCGTTTTTGTTTAGCAGTGCGCACCTTTCAGTAATTTGTTTTTGCATAGTGATTATTCCGCAGTTGGATTGTTTACAGCATCAACAAGTGCTTGTGCAGCCTTTTTTTGAGCGATACGTTTGTTGTACAGTTTTGTTGCAAAGATAAGTGGAATCAGTGTGATAAGTACAACCAAACCACCAATCAAAAATAGGTTTTCTTGTGGTATTTGTACCATATTGCCGTATGCGTCGTATTGTGGGTCGCCTTGCGCTGTGCCTTTGATGATAGCTCCACCAATCAACGTACCAATAAGCATTGGGATAAGCGTAAAGAACAACACACGGATACCTTCGAACTGACCTTTGTTTTCCTCTGGGAACAAACCACGTACCCAAATCATTCCTGATTGTGTAATGAGAACGTATCCTACACCTACCAAGAACACGCAACCCAAAATAGGTATGTTACGTAGTGCAAACACGCTACTTGTATCAACAGAGTTGCCATCTTTTACAAAAGTACCAATAAGGATAAGACCCACGGCATTGCAAATTACTGCGATAAGTGTTACAAGGGGGATTTTGTCCTTGTTAATCAGGTTGATGAAAGGAATTGTTACCAAAACAGCAAGCAAAAGAGGAATACCTTGGATGAGTCCCATATCGCTAGATGCAAAGCCAATATCGTACAACAACCAGTTGCCCATGTGTACAAAGTAGAAGTTAAATGGAATAAAGAAAGCGCAAACTACCAAGTTGGCAAGTAGCATTTCTTTGTTATCTGGGTTGTTTTTGAGTTTCTTGAAGTTGAATGCATCGGTAAGTTGAGCAAAGAAAGTTCCCTCTTTGTGTGGAACAAGTGTGGGGCTGTCCTTCATCAAGAACAACGATACAACACCCATTATTACAACAAACAAGCCCATTGCCCAAAATAGCAATTGGTAGTTGTCTTGACTGGGGTCGTAGTTAGCTGTGCCAGACGTTGGGTTGCCAATGCCAACCAATGCGCCACCAAGAACTGTACCAACAATTGTACCAAAGATGGGTAGTGCTGCAAGCGCTGCGCCTACTTGACCTTTATTGCTGTCGTCAGTGTGGTCATTGAGCCAAACGTTAAAGCCACTGTCGTAGCCCATTGAACCAAAGAAGGACATCACTGCGTCAGTAATTACAACCAAAACTCCGGCAACTGCAACTGCGGATGCTGTTTTGTGATCTTTTACGATAAACTCGGTAGTGCCAAACAAAATGGTAGCAATACCCCAAATGATGTAACCAATGGATACAAACTTTTTGCGTTTGCCTTGACGGTCAGCCATAGTACCAAATACAAAGGTACTAACGGTGGTAACAAATGCGGAAAGTATTACCATCCAGTTTACAACGTCAACTTGTTGTCCAATCTTTGCATAAACAAATGTGTTGAACCATTGGTTTTCCATGTTCCAACAAAGTTGTCCGGCAATACCCATGCCCCAAACAACCAGCCAAAACTGCCAAGAGGCCATCGAGCCTACTTTTTTGCCTTGTTTTTTCATATTACTCTCCTTTTAGGCATCTTTGACGGTATCAGCCATCGTGCCTACCTTTTTCCACAGCTTTAACGCTGTTTTTGCCCATTTGTGATAACCCGCAGGGCTTTCGGGATATTTTTGATAGTGCTTTTTGAGTTTTTCGCCCTTACTTGATGCGCTCATCAGCGAAATTAGTCCAGCCAAGCTAAACTTGCCACTAAACACGCCCTTTAAAAGCGTTCCCACAACGTTGGGGTTTGGACCTTTGTCATCATCGCAGAACACAATGTCGTTGGCAAATAGATAGTCGTTGTCCTTTGCGCTCATGTTAACTGCGCCAATAAGCATTGCGCGTGTACCGGCATATTCGGCACCTTCGCCACGTTGATATAATACGTTGATATTCCACAAATCTTCTTTGCTGGCAATTTTGCCACCACTAAGCGCCTTTGCAACAATACTTGCTGCTGGCGTACATTGCACCCAAGCAGATGGAATACCTTCGCCATTCCATGGTTTTGTAAGGCACGCTGCGTCGCCAATTACCATAAATTCATCGGTAACAAATGATAGTGGTGGACGGCAATAAGGTGTGCAACCCTTTTCTTCGTATTGCAGTGTGTACTCTGGCAGTTTGATAGCCTTTTCAAACTTGTCCATGCACTTGTAGGCGTAGTCGTAAGAGATATTTGCCCCCACACCGATGATTGCCCCCGACTTGTTGTGCTGTGGAGCAATCCAACCTTTGTAGTAGGGCCAACTTGTGGAAAGCTCTACTTTGTCGTCAGGGTTGTTTAGTTGTACGTATTTTAGTAGTACGTAAAACTTATCTCGTGGGGTAATTTCGAAATTTTCAATGTAGTCGTCTTCAATTTTTCTGCGAACAACAGAAGGAATACCACTTGCATCTACAACAAGACGTGTATCGTAGTAACCTTTGGTGGTCGTGATGCCACAAATTTGCCTGCTTTCGTTGTACACAACGTCCACAAAGCTTTCCTCAAAGTGGAAGTCAACTCCTGCCTCAATAGCGCGCTCGCGCAAACGCTTGATAAACAATGGCAAGTGCATTACTGCCACCTTGGTATGAGATTTTTTGGGGTGATTGTCCAGTGCCGACTTGGATAGGCACAGGTCAAAGTCGTGCACCCACTCGGGGTCGCCCTCTCCCGATACTGGGATGTCAAATTGGTCGTAACTATCCCTTGTAAAGTGAAAAATGTCCAGCCTTTTGCACAGGTTTTGCTCACTGTCCTTGTCGATAACAAGCACCTTCAAACCCTCTTTGGCAAGTAGGTGCGAAAAGTAAGTTCCAGCAGTGCATGCGCCAACAATAACAACGTCGTATTGTTTCATATGCCAACCCCCTTGTGTTATGATTCACATACCTTTGTATTATAGCATATATAATAGTGAAATAATAGGTGCTATGTTTTCATTATTGATGGTAAATTTGTATATCTAACATAGTAGTTTTAGCCTTATTTAGATGTTTTTTCAATGATAGTTGTTATTTTTGTATCAAATCTTTGCAAATGGTGCAAGTGGTTATCCTTCCCAAAAATTCATCAAAAAATTGCAACGATTTGTTTCACATGTTCCACATTTGTGAACAAAAATTCAAATTATTATTTTTTGAAATTTTATCAATTTTGCACTTTACAAACGACTTTTAAGATGGTATCATATATGCCAGACATAGAAATTTATGGAGAACAAAAGATGAGTATTATTTCCAGCGATTTACTTCGTGGACATATTGATACGTTTGTGCTTTCTGCCTTGATGGATGGCACCAAGTACGGTAACGAAATACGAAGGTTTATTTCTCAAAAAACCAACAATTTGTACATCCCTAACGAGCAAAGTTTGTACTCGGCATACCACCGTTTGGAGGATATGGACTGCATCAAAGGCTACTGGGGTGATAACATTGGCGCACAACGTAAGTACTACACAATTACCGAGCGTGGCAAACAACAATACGAACTCAACAAGCGCGAGTGGGAAAACGCAAAACGTCTTATTGACATCTTGATCAAGTAGGTTATAGGTATGGATTTTACTGAAATCACCGTCTACACCAACAGCGAAAATGCCGAGGTCGTTGCCTACTTTTTGCAAGAAGTGTGCTTGGACGGCGTTACAATTTTAGACAAAAAGGACCTTTACCAAAACGCATCTTGGGATTACAAAGATGACTCAGCCGACATGGTGTACGCTGACGAAGTTATGGTAAAAGGTTATTGCAATGTAGAGGACACAAACAGTGTTCTCACTTTTTTACGCAAAAACTTGGCAAACCTTGCAGATGCTGGTAGTCTTAACGTGCAAGTGGGCACAGTAGATGGCAACGCTTGGGTGGAAAAGTGGAAGGAAACCTTCCGTCCATTGGAAACGGAAAAACTGGTAATCTGCCCCGAGTGGCAAACTGTTGATACCGACAAAATCGTATTCTTGATGGATTCGGGCGTTGCATTTGGTACTGGACAGCACGAAACAACCTCTATGTGCTTGGAGTTTTTGGAAAACTTGCCTCTCAAAGGTAAAACGGTTTTGGACGTTGGTTGTGGTAGTGGCATTTTGGGCCTTTGCGCTTTGCTTTTAGGCGCAAAATGTGCCGAGCTTGTAGATATTGACGTGCAAGCAACGGACGTAGCACTGCACAACGCACAAATAAACGGACTTGAACACCTTTGCCAAATCAAAACGGGCAACCTTACGGAAAAAACAACTGGCACCTTTGATATAGTTTTTGCCAACTTGACAGCTGACATTTTGCAACTGTTGTACCAAGATATTTCCACAGTTGTGCACAGTGGCACAACGCTGATACTTTCTGGCATTTTGGATATCAAATTGGATGGCATTGTCGAGTTGTTTGGTCAAAAATTTGACGTTGCCGAAATCAAACAAAAGGGCGAGTGGCGCGCACTTAAACTGTTGGCAAAGTAGGTAGCAAAATGGTAGTATCGGTATTTACTTTGGGTTGCAAAACCAACCTTTACGAAAGTGGACAAATCATCGCCAAACTGCAACAAGCAGGACACGTTGCCTTTCATGGACTAAAAACTGCTGATGTTTTTGTGCTAAATACCTGCGCAATAACTGCCGAGGCAGAAAAAAAATCCCGTCAATTGGTGGCGCGTGCGCGCAAACTAAACCCCAACTGTAAGGTTGTAGTGGTGGGATGCGCCTCACAAAAAAATGCAAACCAGTTCAAGGATATTCCCAACGTAACCTTTATCAAGGGCGTAGCAAACAAAACACAAATTGTCCAAGAAATCGAGAGCGTTGGCATCGATGTGGAAAGTGTCCCATCAGTGTATGCAAACGAACTGCACGCAACGCAAGAACGCACACGTGCATTTGTAAAAATTCAGGATGGTTGCAACAACTTTTGTAGTTACTGCATTGTGCCATATCTTCGTGGACGCAGTCGCAGTCGCAGTGTCGCTGACGTTGTAGAGGAAGTAAAGTCCGTCAACTGTGCCGAAACGGTTCTCATTGGTATTGATATTTCTCAATTTGGCCGTGACACTGGCGAAAGTTTACCTCAACTTTTTGAAAGTTTGCAAGGCATCCCTACACGCATCCGTTTGGGTAGCTTGGAGGCGCGCGTTGTAACGGACGAGCTGTTGCAAAGCCTGACGAAAATCGACTTTTGCCCCCACTTCCATTTGTCCTTACAAAGTGGATGTGACAGTGTGCTAAAAAGGATGAATCGCAAGTACACAACGGACGAATTTTTCGAGGACGTATGCAAAATTCGCAAGTATTTTCCCGATGCTGGTATCACAACGGATATCATTGTTGGCTTTTGTGATGAGACGGATGAGGAGTTCCAACAAACCTGTGATTTTGTCAAAAAGGTGGGATTTGCAGACATACACGTTTTCCCATTTTCTCCACGCGAAGGAACAGTTGCCTACAACTGGAAGGACGTAGACCATGCAACAAAGTCAGCAAGGGTAGAGGTTTTGACACAAATCAAACTTGCCTTGAAGGATAACTTTGCTAACAAGTTTGTCGGCACAACACAAAGTGTTCTTTGCGAACGTAAACGCAACGGCCTGTGGGAGGGTTACACCAAAGAATATTTGCGCGTGTACTTTACCGGCAATGCCAAGGTGGGCGAGCTATGCAACGTCCAAATTGACAAGCCCTATCTCGATGGCGCAATGGGCGCGACGCGTTAAGCAACAATCTTGTTATGGCTCCCACTTTGGGGCGATACGTAAAGTAAACAACCCAAACAGCCTCTCACTTTGGGAGAGGTGGCACGCGATAGCGTGACGGAGAGGGCATAGCCAAAATGGTAATATGAGCTATGTTCACGAGGTGGACAAATGCTGTCAGCAATAGCTGATTGAGAGAGCTAACGCAGGGGCGACCTGTGGTCGTCAGCATATATGGCAATACTTTAAAAAATAACCACGTACTGCAAAAAAACTCAACACGTATTGCAAAAAATGGGTAAAAGTGCAGGTAAAAGCATACAAATTTTCTCAATTTTCAATGCGTTTTAGTGTGTTTTTGTAACAGTTTTACACCTATTTAGAGTGGTAATTTTCAACCTAATTTCTCCACTATAATGGAGAAAAAATCATCAATAAATCAATTTTTAGCGAGGTAACATTATGGATAACTGTATCTTTTGCAAAATTGTCAACGGACAAATCCCCTCATACAAAATCTACGAGGACGAACACACCTACGCATTTTTAGATATCGCATGCGATAGTTACGGCCACACACTTGTAATACCCAAAAAGCACTACACAAACGTACTTGACTGTGATGCCGAAGTTTTTGCACACGTTATGGCAACAGTGCAAAAGGTTGCAAACCACTACGTAAACAACTGTGGTTTTAGTGGCGTAAACATTTTGAACGCATCTGGCAAATCGGCCCAACAAAGCGTTTTCCACCTGCACATGCACATCATCCCACGCAAGGATGACGATGGCATGGACACTTGGCCACTTCACGACAAGTACGAGCTTGACCTTGCCCAAATTTGCAACAATCTCAAAATGCGCTAGCATGTAGCATCAACGACCGTTTCTGTCCTTCTGTGACTTGACGGTCTTTTTGTTAAAAATCTATTCAAGCAAGCAATTGTTGCGTTGTCAAATGAGGTAACGCCACTTGTATCCAATGCAACAAAAATTCAAAACGGCAGGTAAAAGTAATGAAAAACTTTATTGAACAATTAACAGACTTGTACAGTGTGCAAATTGTAGATGATGGTATTATTTTGCGTACAGCAATTATGTATGCAGGTGCCGACCATACCTTCTCTTTTTTCATCCAGTTGCAGGGCGAAAGCAGTTACACAATAACCGACAGGGGACAAACGTTAGACTATTTGCGTGAAAACATTGACCCAAACAAATATTTAGATAAAATCCACAAAATTTGTGAACGTTTTGAAATAGAGCTAACGGATGGTGTATTTATAGGCCGATTGGCATCCATTGCATCAGGCCAAACAATGCGAAACCTTAGCAAGTTTATTGGCGCAATGAACATAATTGCCAACGTAGATATATTGTGATTGATTTGTTCAGTTTGCAAATTTACTTAAAGCAACTACCTATTTGTAGGTGGTTGTTTTTTTGTTTAGCAAATACTTGTGTGCTATTTGTGTGAAATGGACATGTTAGGTTTATTGCTTTAGTTCAAAGCATATTTATTGTGGCTCACAGTGGTAGACTAATGTACATGGTGTTTTGTGGACTGTACCTTTGTGCAATTTTATACAAAATTATTTTGCTAAACCTGTTTACTAAAAGTTTTATTTATGGTATCATTTAAAATGTCAATGAATTTTGCACGTCAAAATCTTTGATTTTATGCCACTTGTGTGGTATAATTTTTACATCAAAAAATATTTTTTTGGAGGCAATCACCCATGCAATACTCACACGAAGTAGAAATGATGCAATGCGTTGCTAAAGGTTGCAACCACGGACCAGCTCCCATCCCCGAAGAGGGCAAATGGGTCAAGGCTACTGAAATCAGTCACATCAGTGGTCTTACACACGGTTGTGGATGCTGTGCACCTCAACAAGGTACTTGCAAACTCACACTCAACATCAAAAACGGCATCATCGAAGAAGCTCTTGTAGAAACAATCGGCTGCTCCGGTATGACTCACTCTGCTGCTATGGCTGCAGAAATTTTGCCAGGCAAAACTTTGCTTGAAGCTTTGAACACCGACCTTGTTTGTGACGCTATCAACGTTGCAATGCGCGAATTGTTCTTGCAAATTGTTTATGGTCGCACACAATCTGCATTTAGTGATGCAGGTCTTCCAGTTGGTGCAGGCCTCGAAGACCTTGGTAAGGGACTTCGTTCTCAAGTTGGTACAATGTACTCAACAAAAGTTAAGGGTCCAAGATACTTGGAAATGGCCGAAGGCTACGTAACTCGTCTTGCTCTTGACGAAAATGGCGAAATCATTGGTTACGAATACGTTAACCTTGGTGTAATGATGAAACTTGTAACAGAAGGCGTTGGTGGAAACGAAGCGCTTGAAAAGGCAAAGAAGCACTATGGTCGTTTTGACAATGCTGCTAAATACATCATTCCACGTAACGAGTAAGGGAGGTAAATACAATGGCTAT
>JAFTNE010000052.1 GCA_017452035.1 Clostridia bacterium | reverse complement strand
CGGTGAAGAAGGTAGCCTTGAGTTTGTATGTATCAATGATACTCCAACCACCACCACGACCAACCGTTGACACAATTGGGATGCCACCTTCGGAAAGTGGTGCTACGTAGCGATAAACTGAGCGAGTAGAAATCTCGAACTTTTCTGCCAGGTCACTTGCCTTTACGAGGCCGTCTGTTGCCAAAAGTGTAGATAATATGCCTACTAAAACTGGTACTTGCATTTGTGTACTCCTTTGCTGATAGATAAACTTTACCGTTGTCTACTTAGATTTTAATTATAAATCACTGACAATATATTGTCAAGGTTTTTAAAAATTATTGCAAAATATTTTTTAATACTGCCATATATATGGCGTAATTATTTGGTACAATGTAGACATCCAAAACAACTAAGGGGGCATAAAAAATGAAATACGACTGCACTAACGAATTTGACCTTGCGCTAATTTACAAAAAGCTTACAGCTCAAAGCACTACGCAAATGGTAAAAGCTTGCAACTTTTTTGAGCAAGAAGATATGCTCACTAAGTTTCAAAAGAAAATGGCACGAGCTTTGGCTATTGCAAAACAATAGCACAACACAGAAACGCACCCGACTACGAGTGCGTTTTTTGTTTACAATTATTTTTTGTTAATTACACCACTTAGCACGCTGGAAGTATATTTGCGTACAAGTTCAGCATCTTTGGAGAAGTCTGTTATTGCTTGTTCAACCAAAATATTACCGAACTGTTTTTGTCTGTATATGTTACTCCACAACCCGTATGCAAGTGACCCTGGTATGGAGTTTATCTCGTTGACGTAGATTTTTCCAGTTATGTTATCCACCAAGAAATCAACCCTGATTACACCTTGAAAACCCAGTTGTTGGTAGATTTGCTTTGTCATATCTTTGACTTGTTGTTCAACCTTTTCATCTATGCTGACGGTCGGTTTGCACCACTTACTATTGGAAATGTACTTATCCTCAAATGTCAACAAATCGTGTGTAGTAACTGGTGTATCAACATCACTGCATTGTACAACGTTTGCAATGCGCATGGCAGAGCAATTAATCTCGTAAAAATCGGTGAGTGCGCGTTCGCAAAGAACGTCACTATCGTAACAAAATGCAACATCCAATGCTTTTTGTAGCTGTTGCTTATCGTGGCAGACTGTGATACCTATGCTAGAACCAAGCTTATTGGGCTTAACAATGATTGGATAGCCAAGGTTTCCCGTAGAAAATGTTCCCGATTTATATTGCTCATGAGTGACACGTTTGCCCAGTACAGTTGGCATACCAATGGATCGCAAGGCTTGCTTTGTTGCAATCTTATCCATTGCAATGGCACTTGCTAACATATTTGAGCCAACAAACGGCACTCCCAACATTTGGCAGATACCAGCAACTGTGCCATCCTCACCACAAACACCGTGGCAACAGTTTACTGCAACGTCGATGTCGATATGCTTTTTTATGCGTTTACCTTTACAAATGGCAATGCGTTTTTCACCAAAACAAAACACAATTTGTTCTTTAAGCTGTGTGTTGAGATGTTTTGATGGCGTAAAATCGTTTGGGACGTAAAAACATCTGTTTTGCTTGTCGAAATAGGCACCAATAACTTTGCCGTCAAAATAGCCTTTGGCAAGGCAAGCCGTGATGATAGATATATCGTGTTCGCAACTTTTTCCACCATAGATAATCAATATATTCATATTACTCTCCTACAAACTTACAACGTCTGGCAAATCATTTTGGAATACAACTATGCAATTGTGCTTTGTGTAGTTACGCAACAATTTTGTACCCTCCAAAAGGTTTTTAGCAACGACAACTTGGCATTTACCTTGCTTTGCACCGTTGGCAATAGCTTTGGAATACTTTCCAATTGCAATAACAACGTCAAAGGTATAGCCAAGCATTTTGCCACATTGCTCGTTGAACTGTTTTTGTTTACTTCCACCTTCAACAATACCTTGCGTTAGCACAATTTTGTAGTTAGCAAACTTGGACAAAGTTTCACAGCAACTTGTAATACCCTTGATATTTGCATTGTATGCGTCATCAACTATATAGAAACTACCGTTATATGTAATTTGCATACGATGGGGCGTTTGCTTGACCTTGGCACAGTTTTTTAGTGTTACGTCAACATTTTGACCAAGTGCATTGCACATTTCAAAGCACATCAAAAAGGTGTCCAAGATATAACTCGATATTTGTGGCAAATTTACTGTATAATTTTGTTTCCCCTGCGCTAATTCAAAGGTAACTCCTCGTAAAGTAGTACTGACGTTTATAACTGACTGCCTATTTGTGGATAACTTTTTGCATCTACCCAACTGCAAAAGATTGTTGACAAGTTCATCAGCAGAGTTAAACACACAAAAACCATCCTCCGGCAAATACTCCACCAGTTCCCCTTTGGT
>JAFTNE010000051.1 GCA_017452035.1 Clostridia bacterium | reverse complement strand
GCTGGCCCAAGCTAACAGCGCAATTGGGTCTTGAAGGTAGTGCGCCAAACATCAACCTTGCCTACTACTATACACACAACCCCAACAGATACTTTGGTATCAAAAAGTTTCGCAAGGTGCATTTGGATGCCATTGCTTGCCACAAGTCGCAGTTTGATGAAAACAATCTAAAAGTGTTCAAAACCTACTTTGGTGTGCGCCAGTTGCGTTTTGGATTTCGCTCTGGCAAGGGACGTGCTGACGGCTACCGAGTGCTCTCGCCAACGCATCAACATTGCTTTCCAGAGATAGGTGAGTAGTGCAAAATTTGCGACACGTATTGTGTTTTTTGCGTTTTTTCAATTAAATAATAACAATAAACAAGCAAAAAAAGATGTCCATATTTGGGCATCTTTAATATTTGTGCCAATTGCAGTGTGCGTATGGCTTTGTTGTTAATATATTGGATTTGTTAGGCTTGGCTTTTCTAAGCTTTACACTTGCAACATACATTAGCTAAAAACAAAACTACATCTTTGCCAATGCAAACCTTGTTTTGTAATTACAAATTTTGTTCATAGCTACTACAACATTGTGTTATTCAATAGTCAAATTGTTTGTCTTGTGATATAATATCCAACGTTAGTGTAAACACTACTTACAAAATATCTCTAACATACTTGCGCCTTGAACGTGCTTTGAGTGTGAATCAATTACACACCAAAAAAAAATTGCCGTCGCAACAGGTTTGAGATATTAAAATGATTTGGAGTAACAATGGATTTCAACTTTTTTATGTCAGCAGCACTGTTGGGACTGGGTCTTGCAATGGATGCCTGCGCAGTATCTATGGCAAACGGACTAAAAGAGCCCTGCATGAAGGTGGGCAAAATTACGCTAATTGCCCTTTTGTTTGCCTTTTTCCAAGCAGCAATGCCCCTAATTGGCTGGGTTTGCGTGCATACCGTTGTGGAAAAGTTTGAGGCATTTGGCAAAGCTGTACCCTTTATTGCCCTTGCGTTGTTGGGCTTTATTGGTGGCAAAATGCTGTACGAAGGTCTTAACGACAGGTGTGAAGAGGGGGAGCAAAACTGCTGTAAGCCACTTACCTTTTGGGCCTTGATTGTACAAGCTGTGGCAACCAGCATTGATGCCCTTTCCGTTGGTTTTACCATTGCCAACTACAACTTTACCGAGGCGCTTGTGTCCGTAGGAGTAATTGCGTTGGTAACCTTTATTGTTTGTTTTGTGGCAGTGTTTTTGGGCAAAAAATTCGGCACAAAACTTGGCAACAAAGCAACCATTTTGGGTGGCTTGATACTTATTGGTATTGGTATCGAAATATTTATCAGTGGCGTGTTTTTTTAGGACGTGTCAGCGATTTTTGCAAGATATCGTCCAAAATATCAGCAGATTTTTAGTAAAATTGTGACGTGATGATTGGCGACAGCCACAAACTTTGTCACTTTTTTACAACAATTGTTTGCCAACTTGACAACATTGCAAAAGTGGTGTAATATATTTAGGCAAACACATATGGAGAGTTGTCCGAGTGGTCGAAGGTGCAGCACTCGAAATGCTGTGTTCTCCTTCAAGAGAACCTAGGGTTCGAATCCCTAACTCTCCGCCAATTTTGCAACTTCGCTTAAAGTCGCAAACAAAAAGGAACACTGTTATGGTGCTCCTTTTTTGTTTCTCCCGTATGCTCGTTGCTCAGGTGCTACGAGTTAGGTTATCGAGCCACCGTGACGTTCGCTATGCTCACTATTCCGTCACTTCGCTCCTTGCCAATCCCTAACTCTCCGCCAACGGCTGGCGACACCGTATTGGTCGCAAAACAAAGCAGTTCACATAGGTGTACTGCTTTTTGTTTTTCTCCTTTTAGGCGTGCCAGCCTAATTATCTGGTTAGGCAATCTGTAACAATCCGTGACATTCGCTATGCTCACTATTCTGTCACCGCGTTCCTTGCCAATCTCTAACTCTCCGTCACGGGTAGTCGCATTTGAACTTGCGTTCTAATGAGACTTTTTTCTATTATCAATAACAAAGCAGTTCACATAGGTGTACTGCTTTTTGTTTTACTTATTTCATTTCATTGGGATAGCTGATTGCAAAGTGTAAACAATTTTGACGAAAAAATTCGCAATGCGCTTGGTTGTGCTTCAATTTTCGTTTTGTTTATCTCCAAAAACATTTTTGAAGTTAAATT
>JAFTNE010000050.1 GCA_017452035.1 Clostridia bacterium | reverse complement strand
TCCATGATAAAGTCGTAATTGTGATTGATATATCCTTCCACAAAAAAGCGACTTACCAGTTCTTTGTTATCCATAACTGTTGTTCCTCCTTGTCGTTAAGATTTATATGTTTATTATCATTGTAGGCGCAAATTCAAATTCGTCTCTCAGTTAAACACACCTGCTTACTGGAATTTTTGTGTTCTCAAGAGAATAATCTCATTACAGTAACCATTATAAGTGCAATTATAACAACTAATGCCGCTGAACCAGCGGACAAGAAAGCTTTTTGATATGGCCTTTTGCCTTCTTCTCTTGCTTTTTCAATTTCATCTAAACTTTTGCCGTCAGTAAATGCAACAATTTCTTTAAAAGTCTGAATATCATATTTCTTCTTATGCTTTTCAATTTTGACAGCAAAATGCATTCCTATTCCAAACAAACATAAATACAATGCCATTCCAAACCACTTCCATAACATTACAAGCGGTACAGGTACTATATTATGCAAAGAAAAAAAGTTCAATACTTTTGTATCAAACCTTTACTTCTCAAATGGTGGAGCTGACGGGACTTGCACCCGTGTACCAACGTAAGCAAACAAAACTTTCTCCGTACGCAGTTTACTTTTACCGTCACACAGTGAAGAAAGCAAACAAACTTACCGTGTCAAGACACCTTTAACTTCGGTAACTATCGGTGCGTCAGCCGAAGGTTACCTATTTGCGAATTTATGACGCGAACGTTTGGCCTCGCAACAGAGCCAAGGTCCACGCGCTGACTTTAAGTTACGCAGCGTATGCCATTCCGTAGGAAGGGCGTGTGCTATAGTTAGCAGTTAATTTAGGTTTGCAGTGGTAACGCAGATGCACTGCGGTACGCTTATCTTGCCCTCATTACGCCGGGCGAATCTAAGAAACAGCCCCATGTATGATGACACTAACTATTATACACCAATTGCAAAAAAATGTAAACAAGTTTCAAAATATCTCCCATGTTTTTTATTTTGTATTGTTACTTGAAAAACAAACAAACAAATTTCATTTTTGCGAGATTTTTGCAAAATTTTGCCATTTTTTAGCTAAAAAATCGACAAAAAACTGCATTTTTAGCCAAAAGTACTTGTAAAGTAAACAAAAATGTAGTATCATCAATAAAGCACTTGTAACTTGGGCATACTATGTCAAAATGTTAAAAGGTGTTAATTTTTGTAGGTTTTATTGAAACAAAACTGCTAGCAGTGTATCACAATACTGTTTGAAAGCATTTACTACAAAGGATATCAACATGAACCTAAAATTGCAAAACTATCTTGCCAGCTATCGCAAAATTGTGGGCAACGCATTTCAATATGACGTGCGCAGTTTGGAAAAGTTTGCCAAAGCTTTGGAGCTTTACAACTTAGACAAAAGTCGCAAGGCAGTGGATTTGCTAACAAAACTGCTAAAATCTTGCAAGCAGGACCAAGACTATGCTGTAGTGTACGCCTTTTTGGGCATTTGCTACGAAGAAATTGGCTACCCCGAATTGGCAAAAGATGCCTACGTCACATCCACAAACTACAACGACCAAATCTCTACCGTGTGGAGCAACCTTGGCTTGATGCACAAAAACAGTGGCGAGTTTGTCGAGGCAATGAGTTGTTTTGACAAGGCAATGGCATGCGACCCTAACAATGCCTACGCTCACTACAACAAAGGCGCGTTGTATTACCGTCAGGCTGACAACGAAAACGCCCTTGCTTGTTGCTATCGAGCTTTGCAACTACAACACAATTTGTACCAAGCAGCAGAGGTTGTTTGTTGCATCCACTTTATTGAAAACAGACAAGATATGTATCGCAAGTACTACCAAATGGCTGTATCTAACGGTAGCACTTACGAGCGTATGGAAACGATATTGCAAGAGTACAAGAAAATCAACTTGTAACACGTCACAAATGTGACTGCGATGGCAAAAACTTACGACCATCAAAATTTTATTATCATGCTTACTCATTATTTACCCAAACTGAAAGATAACAAATGGGTGCAAAAAATTAACGCCTATTTGTACTCGCCATGGTACATTGCAACTATTGTACTACTTATGGTACTATCCAACCTGCTTTCGTTGGAGTTTGTCGTTATGTGGTGCTACCTTGTATTGGCAATTGCAATTACGCTTTTTGCTGACGACTGCTACCCCATAGTGCCAATGTTTTGTTGTGGATACATGTTGTTTTCTGCAGGAAACAACCCAGCTGGCGACTACGGTCAAAACGACTTTTCTAGTCCACAGGGTATTGCACAATTAGTTGTAATTTGTGTGTTAGCTGTCGTATGTATCATCACACGTTTTGTATTTGAAGTTACAATTAAGCGTCGCAACAACAAAATGCATCCAATTTTGACAACGGGTTACATTGTATTGGGCGTTGGCTATGTACTTTCGGGCATATTTAGCCACTACGATTACTTGCGTACGGTAATTTTTGCTTTGGTGCAAATTGTATCGTTGTGCGTAACGTACTTTTTCTTTTTCTACACTGTGGATTGGTCCAAACGCAAAGCTTCTGATGGGGCAATGTTATTTACAATTGTCGGCATTGGAATGTTTTTGGAAGTTGTTGGGATGTACCTCAAACCAGACGTTTTGCAAAAGATAATGGACGGAACGTTTGTTCGCAAGGACTTGGAATCTGGTTGGGGAATTTACAATAACGTTGGTGGTATGATGGCAATGCTTATGCCTGCGCCATTTTACTTTGCAGTAACGCAAAAACGTGGTTGGCGCTACGTGCTTTTGGCAAGCTTGCTAATGGTGGGCGTTGTTCTTTCTCAAAGTCGTGGGGCAATTGTTTGTGGTGGCGTGGCTTACATTGCTAGTGCAGTGTTTGCATTTATCTACTGCCCCAAGTCGGAGCGCAAAGCATCTATTATCACGTTTGCAAGCATCATAGCCGTTATAATTTTGAGTTTTGTAATTTTGTACGTCAACAAAGACAACGTCACAATTTTGACGAGTATGCTACAAAGTGGACTTGATGACAGTGGCCGTTTTGAGATATACATCACAGGCCTAAAACAATTTTGTGAAGCGCCATTTTTTGGCAATGGTTTTTATTGCAGTGAAGGACTTGTTTTTCAATACGGACAGGAGTTTATCCCTACCGAGGGCTATTTCCTTCCCCCAAGATACCACAACACGGTGGTGCAACTACTTGCATCTTGTGGTGTAGTTGGGTTGCTTGCATACGGTTTCCATCGTTACCAAACGATAAAGTTGTTTATCAAAAACCCTGCCCCACACAAGACGTTTTTGGCAATGGGATTGCTTGCCCATGCGCTGGCAAGTTTGTTGGACTGCCACATGTTTAACATGGGTCCCGGTCTTACCTATGGCGTAATGCTTTTGTTTGCAGAAATGTTACCAAACGTTGTGCATGTGGACACACAATCCAATTTGCATCTAGATCCATCGGTGTAAGTTTGTAAAGCAAATCAAGTGTATAAATAATGAGCAAATTTTGCAATTGTTTACATAAAAGCTAAAATATCAATCAACAAAAGTGCGTCCAATTGGGGCGTGCTTTTTTGATAAAGTTCTAAAATAAGAAAATAATTATTCTTTCTCGTACAAAATATCTTCTGTAACAATCTAGGTGGGATTTTGTACATCAAGACATGCTTGATATGTACCACCAAAATTGATAAATCGTCGTCTCATTTTGGTTGCATAAATAAACATATTTATCAAGAAAAAATACTGATTTGTTCTTTGTTATTGTTGACAAGCTGAAACAATAAGTTTATAATTGAATACATATTAAAAGGAGGATAATGTAAATGAAAAGATATTTAAGTGCTTTACTTGCAATAGTTTTAGTGTTGACACTTGTTTTTGGTGCCGCTTGCCAAACTTTAGAAAATCACGAGCATGCACCTGCTACCGAATGGACTACTGACGAAACGGGCCACTGGCATGCTTGTACATTCAAAGGTTGTGCTGAAAAACTTGATTTTGCTGCACACACTGGAGGAACTGCAACCTATACCGAAGTTGCTACATGTTCCGTATGTGACACTAATTATGGTGAAATTAAGGCACACGATTGCAATTGGGAGGAAACTTCTCGTACGGTAACTTGCATCAAGGATGGTAAAATCAACTATAAGTGTACTCTTTGCGGTGCAAAAAAGTCTGATTCTGTTAAGAAACTTGGTCATAACTTCCCAGAACAAACATCTTACGGTCGTTTAATTGCTTGCCAAAATCCAAAGTGCAAAGTTGCTAAGTTCCCCAATAGTGACTCCAAATTTAGAGAACAAGTTAAGTACACTTTTGATAAGGAAGATGAAACTCGTATTAACAATGCGTACGAAGATCTCGTAAACACCTTGGATGGTTATGGCGAATATGATGCAACTCTACACGCTTATAATCCAGATTCAGAGTGGTTTGCTAAAAACGAAGATTTCGAGGCTGCTGTTACAGCTTTTGAAGACGAATTGTATTTTGTAATTGCTCAATATCAATATGCAAAAATTGAGGCTGATATAGACTTTACAAACGAGGAAAAGCAAGACAACCAATTGGCAATTTCCAATTACTATGATACGGTTCTCTCTTACTACAATGGACTTTTCCCACTAGTATACGAAACACCTCTTCGCGAGTTCTTCTACTATGGCATGCCACAAGATGAAATTGATAGTTTGTTGGAAGAAACACGCAATGCATCCGACCCAGAATGGGTACGTTTGTCCGGCGAAAATAACGCAAAAGAGAACGAATATAATGGTTTGAGCAAAAAGGAAATTGAAACCGGCAGTAGAGTTCCAGAGTTGTACGAAGAATTTGTTGCAAACAACAACGCAATGGCAAAGATCAAAGGTTACGACAACTACATGGAATATGCTTATAAAGAAATCTATGGTAGAGAATATACTCCTGAACAATCTGCAATCTACTTCGAGTATCTCAAACAATACATTGCTCCATTGTATAGCCAATATTACGGTTTGTATAACGATGCTAATGATGCTATTAGTGAAAAGAACAAAGCATTATACGAAGATTTTGCTGAAAAATCCTTCTTTACTAGTATTACGGCAAACCATTCAGTAAACGACTTTTTGCCTACTATCAAAACAACCGATGATGCAGGCAATGAAACATCATACGCCGATATCTTTGAAGAATTGATGGAAAATAAAAACTACTTTACGGGCTCTTACAACGGAGCATATATGTGGTACATTCGTTCTTTAAAAACTCCAATTTTGTATTTTGGACAATCTGGTGGTAATACAGTGGTTCACGAATTCGGTCACTACTGCAACGAGCTCAAAAACTACGATTATTCTCAATCATTCGACTTGAGTGAAACTCACTCCCAAGGCCTAGAAGTGTTGTATCTCAGTTGGTTAAGAGATAATGATAAGTATAAAGATTATATCCCAACTTCCGCATTCGACTTGTACAATGCTTACCAACTTTACAACAATTTGTGGCTCATTTGCATTGCCGCAGGTGTTGATGCATTTGAACGTGCTGTATATACCAATACATACAATGGTGCAAGTGCGGATACTTTCTTGGCCGATGGCAAAATTACTAAGGAAGAGTACGATCCTTTATTTGAAGAAATTCTTACAGATGTTGGTGTTGGTACAATGTACAAGAGCTACTGGCGTCAAGTAGCAATCCGCAGTGCTGCTTACTACATTTCTTACTCTGTATCCATGTGTAGTTCTTTGCAACTTATGTCTGATGGTACTAACTACGATGAAATGGTAGAGTCCTACCTTAAACTTGTTAATTACTCTGATATCGAGAGTCAACGCAACTTTACTTATAAGGAAGTTCTTGAGTATGCAGGTTTGTATGCTTACGACAACGAAGAAATGTTTAAGTACATTAACAGAGTTCTTTCCGTTGAATAGTTGATGTTACGGTCTTGCAAAGTTTGACTGTTCGCAACTAGCTCAAACTTTTTATGTAACAGCGACATGAAATTTTAACTAAAAATTTAGCGTGCTATCTTGGTTGATAGCACGCTATTTTTA
>JAFTNE010000049.1 GCA_017452035.1 Clostridia bacterium | reverse complement strand
TTGTACGAAGCTTGTAAGTGATAAGTGCGTGAACGTCATCAGATGCAACCAAACGTGGCCATACGTAGCTGTTCCACGCGCCCATCATTTTGAGAATGGTGATGGAAATCAATGATGGCATTGCGATAGGAATCATAACCTTCCACAAATATTTGAGGTCGCTTGTTCCGTCTACCTTTGCTGCGTAGTACAGTTCGTCTGGAATTTGCATAAAGTTTTGACGAAGAAGGTAAATGTAAAATACGCTTACCAAAAATGGTACAATCAAAACTGTAAAGGTGTTTGTCCAACCAATATCGACTACTGTTTTGTAGTTTGTGATTGTAAACAATTCGCCTGGGATCATCATTGTTGCAAGCATGCCTGCAAACAACAGGTTTTTACCTTTGAACTCAAGTCTTGCAAGTGCAAAGGCAGAAAGTACGGTGATTACCAAAGACAATGCTGTAGAAACGATACCTACGTACACTGTGTTGGCAAAGGTTACACCAAGGTTACCAACCTTGAAAGCTTGTGCGTAGTTTGCAAAGTCCCAACCTTGTGTGGGCCAAAACGTTGGAGTGGTAAGGTAATACTCGTCTTTTGTTTTTAATGATGAAATGATCATCCAATAGAATGGGAACAAAACGATAAGAGCCATTGCAATCAAAAATACGTAAACGCCAACTTGGCCGATTACTTTTGCAACTCTTTGACGTTTTTTGACTTGTTCAATTTTGCGTTCTGTCATTACGGCAGATTCGTCCATTGCTTTGTCAACAAGGCTGTTTGTTCCAAAAGCAATTTTAGAGTCGATATCTTGAACGTCTTCCACTACTTGAGGGGCAACTTGTTGATCTATTTTCTTTTCTTCCATATTGCACCTCCTTATTAATAGTGAGTTGTCTTTTTGCTAATCTTGAGGTTGATAAGTGTTACAACCAAAATGATAGCAAACAGCACCAAAGCTGCAGCGCTCGCCTTACCATACTGACCGGAAGGCAACGCATCGTAGATAACACCGACCATTGTGTTCATGTTTTCGTGAGCTTGTTGTCCTGCCGCGCCCATATCTTCGCCAAAAATACCAACGATACTGGAATACTCTTTGAAACCACCGATGAAACCAGTGATAAGAACGTATACGATCATTGGGGATACAAGAGGAACAGTTATGCGCCAAAATACACGAGTCTTGCTTGTGCCATCTACCTTTGCCGCATCGTAGTATTGCTTGTTTACACCTTGGAGGCCGCCCAACAAAACAAGAATTTTGAAAGGAAGGGCGTTCCAAACAATGTAAATTACCATTACTGCGTAGTTTGCAACTTTGGTAGAACCAAGGTTCATCCAGTTAATCATTGTGCCAAAGATTTGGTTAATTACACCATAGTTAGCACTAGGATCTCCCACGTCACCAACAATGTTGAACATTACGGAGAATACCATACCGATAGCGATACTGTTTGTAACGTATGGCAGGAAGAAGATTGTTTGTAGCAACTTTTGCAAAGGCTTGATGGAGTTCAACGCTACTGCAATCAAGAGTGCCAACATTGTAGAAACCGGTACTGTAAGTACGCAAAGGAGCAACGTATTTACAAGAGCATTTGTAAATGCGCTTGCGTGAGCAAACAAATCGATAAAGTTTTGAAGGCCAAACGTCCAACCGTCAAACGCAGGGTTGAGTTCGTACATTGGGTTGTAGCCTTCTTTAAATGCCATCAAAATTGTGTTGAAAATGGGCCAAACTGTAAAGATTAGCATCAACACGATGGCTGGAGCGAGGTATATCCACGCTTTCCATTGTTGACTTTTATCTACCATTACTTCACCTCAAAATATACTCTTTCTTCTGTGTCCCTATTGAAAAGGAATACTTTGTGTGGTTTGAGAGAGAATTTAACTGTTGTAGCACCCTCTGCAATCTTATTGTCAGCATCAACGATAGAACGGATAACTGGGTTTTGAGAAGCAGGATGTGTAGAAACAATACTTACGTCACGACCCATAACTTCTACGTTGGAAAGGTTGCTTTCAAATGCGCCGTTATCATCTACGATAAATCCTTCTGGACGGATACCAACGTGAACAAGTTGGTCGGCTGCACCCTTAACGTCCAATACAGCAACGTCGCCAATGTAAAGCTTTTCCCCTTTAACTTCGCCATCCAAAACGTTGATTGGAGGAGTACCAAGGAATTTTGCAACGAACAAGTTTGTTGGATTGTCGTAAACGTCTTGTGGTTTACCAATTTGTTGCAATACACCAAGTTTCATAACTACGATCATGTCGGAAATGGACATTGCTTCTTCTTGGTCGTGGGTTACGAATACTGTTGTAATACCTGTTTCCTTTTGGATACGCTTGATTTCTTCACGAGTTTGCAAACGAAGGCGTGCGTCCAAGTTAGAAAGTGGTTCGTCCAACAACAAAACTCTTGGCATTTTAACCAAAGCACGAGCAATAGCAACACGTTGTTGTTGACCACCAGACAGTTCGCTTGGTTTACGATCCATCAAATCGTCAATTTGAACAAGTTTTGCAACGTGGTATGCACGTTCCAACATTTGTGATTTTGTCATTCTATCATCACCCTTCAAGTTTTCAAGAGGGAACATGATATTTTGCTTAACAGTCATGTGTGGATACAATGCATAGTTTTGGAATACCAAGCCTACACCACGGTTTTCTGGAGAGAGTTCAGTAACGTCGTCATCACCAAAGAAGATTTTGCCACCAGATGGTTGTTGCAAACCACAAATCATGTACAACGTTGTACTTTTACCACAACCAGATGGTCCAAGCAAACCAATGAGTTTGCCATCGGGGATCTCAAAGTTAAACTTGTTTACAGCAACAACTTCTTGACCATTTTTGTTTCTGCTGGGAAAGATTTTTGTCAAATCTTGGAGAACTACTTTCATGTCCTTTTCCTTCCTTTTGTTTTATTTTTTATTTGATTATTTTTTGAAAAATATGTAAAAATGGGAAAGAAGTCGAGCGTCTAAATCCAACGCTTGACTTCTCACTTATTATTACTCATCCTTGCTGGTGATGGTTTTTACCAAATCAAATGTCAATCCCGCAATAGAAAGCACGGAAAAAACAACTGTTACGATAACCACCACAGTACAAATAGATTTATTTGATTTTGTATACTTTTTGATATAGAAGATGTTGTCGGGGTTGTCCATACCATTGAACGCCGTCATCATATAGATGAACATAAATGCAATAAGCAAAACGCAAAGGAAAATGGCAACTGCTTTCAAAATGATGGCAGTCTTACGTCTATCTCTGTATGTGTCGGAAAGCACTTGACATACGCAAGCGCCCAACGCCAAAACGATAGTTACAAACATCCACGCAGCACCCAACTTGAGAAGGAAGTCCGTCAACAAAACGAACAACAAAGCTCCAACAACTACAGCGAATGCTCCCACAAAGTAGGCAATTTTTGCAAACAATTCTTTGTTAAATTTCTTAGTCATCATTTATCTCCTGAAATATTGTACTTTACTTCAATATTTAATAAGGCTTTTTGTCAGCTTCGCTTTTTGCAACGTCTTGTTTGTATGCAAGGAGATCGTCGTAAGTTGCGAAAATCATCTGAGTGGACATATCCACCGTTACTGTACTAGAAACGATATCGTGTATAAGTGAATTGTTTTTTGTTGCAATAATCAATACGATTTGCAGAATTGCTATTGCAATCAAAACCAACAAAATTGTGCCTGTGGGGGCCAAAAGGAAGAATATAAACGCCAGTGATACGGGAACCATTGTTTCAATGGCGTATTTGCCAAGCATTGCTCTTACAAACAGTGCGATTGGGCTAATTTTTACGCCAGTGACGAGCATTACCCCTATACCAAAAATCTTTTTGCCTGGCGTTTGGCCGTTTTTGAGAATTAATGGAATAATAAACTCAATAATGAGCGTCGCAAAGAACAATCCTAACGAAAGCATCAAGTACACAATGCCCATCAACTCGGCGTAGTCTTGCATCATATCTTGGCCAGATTTGTCAATATAGGCTTTGCGCGCCGCATCATAAGCAGCTTTACCTTCGTCAGTTAACTTTTTGTAAGTTTCTTCGGTGATGTTCATGCTGAACTTGAAGTCTTCGCCTGCGCCTTCCGGTACGGGGAGATACTTGTGTAACTCGTACTCTTTGACACACTCAGCATCTATACTTTCAATTCTTTCCAGCTTACCATCAAAATCTGCAATGGCAGATATTGCAAGAGCAAAACCTGTAGCCAAGATAAAAATTAAGATGATATCCAGCAAAAATGCTGAAAATCTTTTTAATATGCTGGCTTTTTGCAAATCATAAATCATTTTGGTGGGTCGCCCTCAAAAATTAGTAGTAATCTTAGCCAAGTCAACGCCACAAAAGGCATTGCCGCACTTGTGTTATATTGTGCACCACTTTTAAAAAGGCGCAATTTAACACAATTGCATTTTACCATAGATTGCACTAAAAATCAAGAGATTTTGAGGTGTTTGTAAAGCTAACTTTGACATTATGTTTTCACTTTTGACAGCTTTCGACAACACTTTGGAACAAATGTTTTATGCACTGCCAATAAGCCAATTTTTGCCCACAAAAAAGCGTCCCAAACATGTATGTTTGAGACGCTTTTGTTTGCGTTAGCTTTATTTAAGATTTTGTTGCTTGAATAACCACTTTGTTTGTGGAAATTGGTGAAAACGGCAACAGATATTCTTTTAATTTTTTACATACTGATAGAACTTCCATTTTTGCTGGCAAAATACCAGTAAAAATATATACGTCAAAACCAAGCGCGTCAAGTCAAACTGTTACTTTTTGAGCCGGACAAAGTGTGTGAACACAACTATATGCGTACAACGCCCGACTTAGACAAAATGTCGTCAATTTCCTTTTGTTTAAGGGAGTTTTCCTCCAACAAAGCTTTTACAAGGTTGTCGATTGCGTGCTTGTTAGCCTCGATAATACGCTTGGTAATTTGCAGTTGTTCTTGCAAAATTTCGTTAACACGTGTGATAATTTGCATGTAGTAAGGAGAGCGTTTTACAGCATCCATATCTACACTACTCATACCAATTTTTTCGTCCATGCCGTAGTAGCAAATCATATTTGTGATGGTTTGTGTGGCATGACGAAGGTCGCCACTTGCACCGGTGGAAATGCCATCCTCGTCGCCATAGTAAACCATTTCGGCACATCTACCAGCAAGGGATGTACGAACACGATCCAACAGTTCCTTTTTGGTGTAGGAACCCTTGTCTTCGTGGGAGTCGTGTTGCATGTAGCCACCGTGGCTTGCGCGCGCAACAATGGTAAGATAACTGGGCTTTTCGCCAGCATACCAGCAAACAAGTGCATGGCCTGCCTCGTGACGAGCAGTTCTAAGCAGTTCGTCACCAGCCCACTTTTTGATGTCACCACTGGTAAAGCGTTCAAACGCCTCTTCCAAAATGGCATCAGTCAAAGTATTGCAACCAGCTTTGATAGCATCACGAATTGCCATTTCAAATACCGAGTCGAGGTCGGCAAGGCTAGAACCTGTAGAGCGAATTGCAAGGTTTTCAATTTGCTCAGCCGTCAAGTTGTGGCTGGCAATTTTTGCAATTTTGTAGTTGATAAATTGAATACGCTCTTCCTTGTTGGGAAGTTCAACGTAAATACGTCTGTCAAAACGGCGAAGCAATGCTGGGTCAAGCGAGCGAGACGTTCCTTGCTCTACTTCAAAGTTGGTAGCAGCAAGTACAAATACTGGTCTTTCAATATCCACGTTAAATCCGTCCATCTCTGTCAAGAAGGATGTCAAAACGTCACTTGTGTCGCGAGCAGAGTCGCCACGGTTTTTACCGATGGCATCAATTTCGTCAATAAACAAAATGGATGGAGCATACTTGCGTGCAGTTTTGAACAAATCGTGTACTGCTTGAGGACCTTCGCCAACGTAGCGTTTCAAAAATTGGTTACCTTCGGCACGAATGAACGTTACGTCACTTTCGCCAGCCATTGCTTTGGCAAGCAAGGTTTTACCCGTTCCTGGAGGACCATACAACAAAATTCCCTTTGGTGGCTTTACTCCTTGGCGACGGAACTTGGCTGGGTTTTTGAGATACTCAATAAAATAGGTAAGTTAGTCCTTGGCATCCTTTGCGCCGATAACGTCACTAAAATGTACGTTTGGTTTGCTAACTGCATCCAAAACGCCGTGGCTATCTTGTGCATCCACTGCTGTTTTAAGTCTAAAATCGAACAGTACAATTTTTGCCTCTTTTCCGTCTTCGGAAATTTGTTGCAACGTCTTAAATGTTACAACCTTGTTTGCACGGCCAAGTTCAAACAGGTTTTTGTGTTGGAATACCTTGGTTGTTTCGCGAATAACAGCCTTATCCAGCGATACTGTGCCACCCTTCATAATGAGCACACCCGTTGCGCCAGCCTTGGAAAGGGAGAACCACTCCTCACGGCTGATTTCCTTTTCGTCATGCGCCAAAACGTAAAGTGGACCTTTACCACGAGAGGTCAGGTAGTCAAAGAAGTCGCGACCACAAGAGTCGGTATCTTCTACACTCAAAGCGTTGGCTGTTGCACCCTTTTGTCCGCATTTGAGGTCGCAAACGATAATGGCAATATCGTTCTTTTCCAAAATGGTAAGAGCTTCCTCTTGGTCGTTGGCAACGTGTACGTTTGCACTCTTGATCAAAGAGGTGCATTTCTTGCCAACGTCTTCGTCAGCAAATAATAACACGTCGGGTTTTTCTTGACGTTCAAACAATGCAAGAACGCGTTCGTTTTCGGGAAGTAACAACTCAAACTTGATAGATTTGAGTTCTTCTACCGAGTAGTTGTTGTTTTCGGAGTTTACCAAGCGCAACAATTCGTACAGCTCTTGGTAAACAAAGCTGATACTTTTACCCTTGATAGTACGCGCATCTGCCTTGCCACCTTCGCTAAAAATAACGGCATAGGGAAGGCGTTCGTCCAACTCAATTTTTACGTTAGACTTGGTAATGATAGCCTTTGCTTGCTTGCGCATTTCGCCATCGGCAATTTGCATAAGGTGACTTGCCGACATGTGGTTGAACATAATTACGTTACCAAATGCAAAGCGTGAGCAAATTGCAGGTGGGAACAATGCCACACCTGTAATGGGGTTGACGTCAGTGGAAAGAGCTTGCAAAATACTCTTGCGAGATGCTGTCAGCAGGTTGATGGACTCATCTTCGTACATTTGACGACCAGCGTTGGTTGTAAAGATGATGATGGCATCGGTAAAGCTTACATCTTCGTCTGTGTAGTTATCACGCAAACGACCAGCGTCCAAAATTTGCAAGAACAGGTGAATGATGTTGAGGTGGGCTTTTTCTACCTCGTCAAAGAGCAAGATACACTTGGGGTTTTTGGCAACAAAGCCGGTAACGTTACCTTCGGCACCGTTTTTGTAAACTTTGTCACTGCCGGCAAACTCGAGGTTGGCCTCCTTGTCGGAGTACTCGCTCATATCAAATCTTCTAAACGGAAGTTTCAATGCTTGAGCAACTTGTTCGGAAAGGAATGTTTTACCCGTTCCTGGAGGACCTGCAAAAAGGAATGTTGCCTTGGGTTTATCGCGATGCTTTTGTGTGGCAGCAGTAAGCTCGGCTTGGAAGTAGCCGGATGCAAATGCGCTGATTGCGTGGTCTTGACCGTAGACAGACTTGCTCAAAATTTCACGAATACTATCGGTGCGCTTGACAATATCTGCAATCATGCCTGTGGGTTTGCCCTTTGGTTCAACCGTTGGTGGGGTTGCTGTTTGCGCGCCACCTGGGGTGTGCTTGTTTTTTGGTCCTCCCAAAAGTGTGGAGATAAAGTCGTCATCAAGAGGTGTGCTTTCTGATGATGTTTGTGGTTGTTCGCCCATGTTCAAAGCGTATTTGATAGCTTGTGTTGGGTCGTCCAAAATCTTTTGGCAAACGTCCGTTACTGTAATAACGTAAGACGCTGGCTTGTTGATTTCGAACTCGGTCATGATTTTTGCATACAAGTAGTTATCCAAAAATCCACCACTGTTGGAGGCAATGTAGCTAAACAAATTGTCGTGAGCTTGAACAAAGTCGGATGTATGTACTGATACCTTTTCCTTTACGGCATCCAATTCTACGCCCATTTCGTCCAAATCCGAGTCTGCCACTGCGCCTCTAAAAGCCTCTTTGCCAATGGCAAGAGCCTTTAAAACTGTGCCAAAAAACACGTTGATACTAACAGGCTTACCCTTGTTGATATCTTCTTCCGTTTGGCAACAAGCAAGTATAAATCTGAAAAATTTACTTTTTTGCATGGTCAATGCTCCTTTTTTTGTAAACTTTACTTTTGTGTGAAACTTTTGTTTTTTTTTATGATTATCTTATTAAGTATAACTTATTTGTTGAAACTATGTCAACGACTTTTGAGCAATACTTACTTGCGCGTTGACAAAGTCAAAATACCCTTTGTTAAAACCTCACACCGGGGTTCATAACTCGTGGACTGCGCCAAGTGATGCCAAAGTGCAACTCCAACACCTCTTGCTTGATGTTCCAATACTGGTCAGGTGTGCGTGGCATACGTCCTTGTTGCTCGATTAGCCCTTGGATAATACGCTCGGCATCATCGTATACGGCAATGTACTCTTCCGTCTGCTCAATTGGGTCGTTTTTTAGCGTACGTGTGCTAAAAATTTGCTGGATGTACTCCATTTCGTCAGGGAATTGCTCCACCAGTTGCGCTTGTGTCAACGCAAATTTGCCTGGCACTTTCGACAGTGCCACGTTGGACAAAACAAAGGCGCGAACACAGTTGGATTCGTTGCCTGCCCTGTCCCAAATGCGAGCGACCTCTTGGTGACAGTAGGCAATGTCGCGTTGGTGGTTTTTTGCTTGACAAAGGTCAATCAGTTCGCCGTAGTAAGATTGAAATCTTTCGGCAAGATACCCCCACACCTTTTGTGGTTGGTGGGCAAAATCGTACTCTTCCAATTTGTGTAGCAAGATTTTGCACTCCTCCACAACGTTGGTTAGGTTGTACTTCTGATGCGCATCAACGTAGCACTGACCAATGGAAAGGTTGGACTGCAACTTGAAAAGCACCTTGGACTGCTCATTGGGTAATTCGTCAAGGCGTGTTTGCAGTTGCAAAAGTTTGGGGATTTTTTCCTCTGGGGGCATTTGGTGATTCATCAATACAGAGTTGAAATCTATTGTGAACTTAAGTGTTTGATCGGGAGTTGCTGACATTGTACCACCTTTGTGTGTTAGAATAGCAAAATTATACCATTTATTGGCGCGTATGTCAATGTAGAAAGTTTCAAGTAACATTACCAAACAAGTTTGTGACATAGCAACAACATTTGGCAAAAAAATGTTTGCCCATAATAAAAAACATTCAAAGAGCAGTTGCCATTTTGAGAGGAATTGTGTTACAATAGCAACATCGTAAAATGACTTTTGGTAGTGTGTTTACAATTGTCATAAGCCAATTCGTGTCGGCCTTTTAGGTAGCTGTTGAGTTACCCACTTGGCTTAGTGATTATTTGTAACATACGTCTTGCAAAAGGCATATAATCAAATTTGAAAACATTTAAACAAGGAGATATAATTATGGCAAAGAAAAGTAGAAAGACGGAAAGTAGTTTGCTATCTGCATTGCTGTACATTGTTATTGGTGTATTGTTTTGCATCTTTAAAGATAGCATTGTAAACTGGATTTTGACAGTTGCAGGTATTGTACTTATCATCAAAGGTATTGTACAAGTTGTCAACAAGCAAACACAAAACGGTGTTATCAACCTATTGTTTGGTGCGCTTATCATTGTGTTCGGCTGGTTGTTGTTGGAAGTTGCGCTTGTTATTTTTGGCGTTCTTCTCATAATTTCTGCTGTGACAGACTTTGCAAAGAGTGGTAAAAAGGGTATGGACCTACTTAGACTTGCAATTACCATTATTATTGGTGTTTTGCTTGCTACAAACGGATTTGCAGCTATCAGCTGGGTATTTATCGTTATTGGTGTTATATTTATTATCGAAGGTATATTGCTACTTATACCATATTTCAAAAAGTAACTTGATAACAACATCACAAAGGACAGTTCTCTCTGTGGGAGCTGTCCTTTTTTTGCACAAAATGCACCTTTTTTGGTGTAAAAAACCACTTGTGTATCTACTACTAAATAAATTTTTATAGACAAATGCAAAATCAAGTAGTATAATTAGATTCACCAACTTTGCTTGCGCAAAAATGGGGGATGCAAAATGATTACCAAGGCTTTTTTCGATAACTACAATGGGCAGGAAATTTATGCTTACACTTTGAGTGACGACATTTCCGTTACAGTTTTGACGCTGGGCGCAACCATTGTTGAATTGAAAGTTCCTAACAAAAATGGCAACTTTGTGGACGTTGCCCTTGCTATGACAAATGCCTCTGACGTTGCTGGCCCAAAGGGCGACTTTATGGGATGCGTTGTAGGTAGATGTGGTAATCGAATTGCCAAGGGCAAGTTTGTTTTGGAGGGAAAACACTGCACCCTCGACTGCAACAATGGCGCAAACCATTTGCACGGTGGCTTTGATGGTTTCCACAAAAAGGTGTACGACGCCAAAGTTGAAGGGGAAAGCTTGGTGCTTACTTGCCACAGTGATGACGGCGACCAAGGTTACCCAGCCAACTTGACTTGGTCGGTAAAGTACACAATTAGTGGAAAGGATCTTGCCATCGAGTACTTTGGCGAAAGTGATGCAACAACACTGTTCAACCCAACAAACCACGTCTATTTCAACTTGAACGGCCACGATGACGGTAGTATTTTAGATAACGTATTGCAAATTTTTGCCGATAGTTACCTTCAAGTGGACGAAACATTGATACCAATAGCCAAAACAGAAGTACAAGGTAGCCCCTTTGATTTTCGTACACCAAAGGCCATTGGTCAAGACATCCACCAAGACCATCCACAACTGGTAAACGGCTGTGGCTACGACCACAACTTTTGTTTATCTCAGCCTCACTTTGCACGGGCATTTTCGCCAAAGACGGGCATCACAATGGACTGCTACACAGATATGCCCGGCGTGCAATTTTACAGTGGAAACTTTCTTGCAGGCAACCTTGGCAAGGCAATATACCCCAAGCGTAGTGGTTTTTGTTTAGAAACACAATGTTGGCCAGATGCTATCAACCACGACGACTACAAAAAGCCCATTTTGCACAAGGGCGAACAGTTCTACTCCAAAACTCAATACGTTTTTGGCATAAAGGACTAAAATTACACAAATAATGCCAAAGTGCAACAAAAGTTTACTTTTATTGTATCTTGGGTATGTACAATAACATTGTTATATCACAATGCAAAGGTTTTGTTTTGCGATAAATACAATTGCTAATCAAACAACTGACGGCAAAAATCTTTGCAAACGAACAAAATTTGTGGCTTTGTATCAAAAATACAATTCCATCACACAAACGCACATACTAGTAGGAAAGAATATGTCACAAACTGCATCAAAAATTCAACAAACACGCGACTACAACGGCTGGGAGGAGGTATTCCATCAGGAATTTACTAAGCCCTACTTTGTTGAGCTACGCAAATTTTTGGTGAACGAATACGCCACAAAAACCATCTACCCACCAAAGCACCTTATGCTAAACGCCTTTGACCAAACGGCCTACGGCGACGTTAACGTGGTAATAATTGGCCAAGACCCCTACTACAACGAGGGACAAGCCATGGGTATGAGTTTTTCCGTACCAAAGGGCGTTTTGCCACCAATGAGCTTGCAAAACATCTTTAAGGAAATTGAGGAAGATTTGGGGTACAAATCTAAAATTGTTGGTGGCGACCTTACACCTTGGGCTAGACAAGGGGTATTGCTACTAAACACTGCGTTGACAGTAGAGGCAGGCAAGCCAAACTCACACAAGGACAAAGGTTGGGAACAATTTACCGATGCAGTGATACGCTACCTCAACGAGCGCGAGCGTGGAATGGTGTTTATGCTGTGGGGCAGCAACGCCATTGCAAAAAAACGTCTTATCACAAACAACCAACACTTGGTGCTTACTGCACCTCACCCCAGCCCACTGTCGGCATATCGTGGATTTTTCGGCTGTGGACACTTTTCGAAGGCGAACGAATTTTTAGCACTTCAACACAAGGAGATTAAGTGGTAAAATGACCAAAGCATTGATGACAATACACGGATTTTTGAGCGAAATACACGACTTTGGACGACTGTACGAACACCTTGGTATGTACGACAAAGTTATTGCGTGCAAAATCCCTGGACATAACGACAAGTTGGATTTTAGAAAGTTTACGGTAGAAAACACCTTGAAGGCTGTTTTGCACTGCTATGACGAACTTGCAAAACATTACGACCAAATTGACGTTGTGGGCTACTCGATGGGTGGCGCACTTACAACCTACCTTTGCACCCAACGCAAAGTACACAAGGCTGTTCTTGTTGCCCCTGCCAACAAATATATCAACTTGGATAGTCCACTTTCTACACTAAAATTTTACCTACGCTTTGTTGCAGATACCTACACAAAGACTGTTGGGTCGCTAAAAGACAGAATTGCCTCCATGCAAAAGGCGCTTTCGCCATACGTTGGCAACACCATTGCATCAAGCAATGCTGCACTGCGCAACTTTTTCCCCAACTTGAACATGTACACCTTTACGACCTTTTCCAACATCATCAAGACGGTAAACGTAGAAGTTGAGGCGCACGCTCCCATTGACACGCCACTGTTGGTAATTTGGGGACAACTTGACGAGCTTGTGCCACAAACCTCCATCGACTACATTGCAAAAAACTTTGTGCATATGCAAACCATTCTTTACCCTGACGTTGGCCACATGCTGATGCAATCCAGCCGTGACTGCGACTTTATTCGTGAGACGTTGAAGTTTTTGACGGATGGCAAGGTGGACAAAAAAAATTCCACCACGCCCCGACAAGGGTACAAATAAGTAACAAAATTAAGCACTATTTAAGCGTTTGAACATATAATTGTGCAAAACTGATGTGTTTGGTTTTGCAACATGCAAATTGCATTTACCAAAACACACTTACCAACAAGGAGAAACTTTATGCTACAACTAAGTAACATAACAAAACGATACGAGGCCGGCGAGTTTTCCGTTGATGCACTGCGTGGCGTATCGCTGGATTTTAGAAAGAGCGAGTTTGTTGCCATACTTGGTCAATCTGGCTGTGGAAAAACCACCCTATTGAACATTATTGGTGGTTTGGATAAGTACACCACTGGCGACCTTATCATCAATGGCAAATCTACAAAAGACTTCAAAGATAGGGACTGGGACGCCTACCGTAACTACACAATTGGTTTTGTGTTCCAAAGTTACAACCTCATTCCTCACCAAACGGTATTGCAAAACGTAGAAATTGCATTGGCACTTTCCGGCGTAAAAAAGGCCGAGCGTCGCCGTCGTGCAATGGAAGCGTTGGACCAAGTGGGCCTCAAAAACATGTACCACAAACGTCCAAGCGAAATGAGTGGTGGTCAAATGCAACGTGTTGCAATTGCGCGTGCTATTGTAAACAACCCAGATATCATCTTGGCAGACGAACCAACGGGCGCACTGGATACCGAAACAAGCGTACAAGTAATGGATATTTTGAAGGAAATATCCAAAAAACGCTTGGTTATTATGGTTACCCACAACCCCGAGCTTGCCGAACAATACGCAACACGTATTGTACGTATGCTTGATGGTTTGGTAATTTCCGACAGCAAGCCCCTTACCGAGGACGAACTGCTCGAACAACGCGTAAACGAGGACGTTGCCTACGTTCGCGAACAAATGGACAAGAAAAACAAAAAGAAAAAGCGCAAAGAAAAGAAACCAACGCTATCTTTTTGGACATCCTTTATGTTGTCGCTAAAAAACCTGTTTTCCAAAAAGGGACGTACAATTTTGACCAGTTTTGCTGGTAGTATTGGTATCATTGGTATTGCGCTTATTTACGCCGTGTCCACTGGTATGTCGGGGTATATCAACTCCGTGCAGGAAGAAACGTTGGCATCCTACCCACTGACGTTGCAACAGTCCAATGGAGATATGTCGGCAATGTTCCAAGTGTTCGCTGCTGGCGCACAATCAGGTGGCGACCACGAGGTGGACGACAACATCTACGAAAAGCTTGCATTTTACAACTTGACAAAATCGTTAAGTGAAAAATCTCAAAGCGAAAACGACCTCAAGGGTTACAAAGCGCACCTTGATGAGCAACTTAAAAATCCCCAAAGCGATATTTACAACGCAATCAGTGGCGTGCACTACGGTTACGACTTAGACCTACAAATTTACACCAAAGACACCGAGGGTGAAGTTATCGAGGCTGATACACAAGATTTGATGATGACACTGCTTGGCGAAATTTACGGCGTGGACGTATCCAACGTGGGCATTGGCACGGGTGGTATGGCAGAAATGATGATGAACTCCGTTTTTGGTATGACCATTTGGGAGGAAATTTTGCCCAACAAGGATGGTGGCGTTGTTAACGACCTCATCAAAGACCAATACGACCTCATCCACGGACGCTGGCCCACTGCCGCAAACGAAATTATTTTGGTTGTTGACAAAAACAACGAAATTGACGACATGACGTTGTACGCGTTGGGACTTAAATCCACCGAAGAAATCGAGGCCATCATTGACGCAGTAAACTCCGACAAAAAACCACCGGAGACAACCTCTAAAAAGTGGTCGTTTGACGAAGTGATGAGCTTGACCTATCGCACCATTTTTGAACACGAGTGCTACAACCAACAAGGCGACACTTGGTACGACCTAAGAGAGTTGGAAGGTGGTTTGGAAGGTTTGTACGAAGACGAAGACAAGGGATTGACACTCAAAATTACCGGTATCATTCGTCCAAACCCAGATGCATCCAACCATATGCTTGGTGGTACGCTTTGCTACACCTACAAACTTGTTGAACACGTAATTGCCAACTCACAAAGCTCTGCAATTGCCGATGCGCAAAAGGCCAACCCAGACGTTGACGTATTTACAGGAAAGTACTTCCGTAACAACCACATCTCCGACCAAGAAAAGGCAGATACCGTTACTGAACACATTGGCAAGCAAGATGACAGGCAAAAACACACTTTGTATGTTCAAATAATGACCACCCCCACAGAAGAGGAGATTGCACAAGCCAAAGCTGAACTTGTTGCCAAGGCATCCACCGAAGAGGGTATGAAGGAAATTAGGACGGAACTAAAAAGCAAAATGGCGATGTTTAGCCAAACAATGGCAAACTATATCGACACTGCAAGTGACTCGCAAATTATGACAATGCTTTCTTCCTACGCGCCAATGAAGGCACAAGAAAAGAAGATGCAAGACTACCCAGATGCCAACAAATACTATCCAACGCCTGCCTACGCTGACGATATGGATCAAGCGCTTGCTGATGCAGATATGGAGACAAAGGTAAAGTGGTTTGACCTCGTAATTGAGTTTGCTGACACTACCTATGACGACAACCTGCTTAAACTTGGATGCTTGGATATTGCCAGTCCGTCTGCCATCAATTTGTATGCATCCAGCTTTGAAAACAAACAGGTTATTGAGGCAGATATCGACAAGTTTAACGAAGGTAAGGAAGAGGATAGCCAAATCAAATACACCGACTACGTTGGACTTTTGATGAGTGGTATTACTACCATCATCCAAGCAATTACCTACGTGTTGATTGCATTTGTATCCATTTCTCTTATCGTTTCCTCCATCATGATTGGCGTAATCACCTTGATATCCGTACAGGAACGCACAAAGGAAATTGGTATTTTGCGCGCTGTGGGTGCGTCCAAGCGTGACGTTGCTGGTATGTTCAACGTGGAAACGGTTATCATAGGTTTTGCCTCTGGCTTAATCGGCGTACTGTTTACCTATCTGTTCTGTATACCGTTAAACGCAATTTTGTTTGCACTGACGGGCCTTGCCAGCTTGAAGGCAGTGTTGCCTGTTGAGTTTGCCGTGATACTTGTTGCAATAAGCATGTTCTTGACGTTGATTGCTGGTATAATTCCATCACGTAGCGCAAGCAAAAAAGACCCTGTTGTTGCATTAAGAACAGAGTAACAAAACACAAATCAAACTACAAAACATCCCCACGCGTATCAAAACTCGTGGGGATACTTTACAGATTGCTACTATCTTTTTTTGGGGGAAAATATGACATACAAACAGCTTTTGCGTGAAATTTTTTACGATTACGACAATACGCACTACGACATTTTGTGTGACGTACTTTTAACATCCGAGCAACATGCCGACAAAATTTTGGCAAAGTACGATACAAGTGAGCTCACCCAGGAGGAGTTTGATAGCCTCAAAAAACTGATTGTTCAACGTGAGGTGGGAGAGTTCAAAGTATTCATAATGCGACACGAAGATATTTTGGATAGCGATATGACGGACAACCAAAAGTTCAAACTGCTAATGGAGCGATGCGACAACGTAAACCTTACCCCAAAGGAGCGCACTTTGTTACAAAAGCGCATACGCCGACACATCTATGACAACAACGTAGGCAAAATTTTAGCAGACCTTGTAGACAAGTTGGGACTTAATAAAAAGAAGAGTTAAAGTTTGTGTATCACTTCCGAAAAATAACAGTACAATTGCAAAAGGACAAATCATTTACTTTTAGCTAATTACTAAATAAGCATTGGCAAATAGCCACCTGCAATTATTGTGCAAGTAGATGCAAATAGCTATCATACTTTGATTTGTTAATAGACGTAAATACTATCCGATTTTTTTACAAAATTTGCAAAATTACACTTAAAATTTACAACAAAAAGACCACCAATGTGTTTGGTGGTCTTTTTGTATGGAGGAGTTAATAATTTTGCGATATATTTAAAAATGCCTATCTACATTAGCTCAACAAAATTCTGTCGTTTTGTTGACCGATTTCACGGAACTTTGCCAACAGGCCGTCAACGGTAAGGTTTTTCTTTTCCTCGCCACTGGCTGTGTAGATAATGCGTCCTTCGCTCATCATGATAAGTTTGTTGCCCATTTCGATAGCGTCTTTCATGTTGTGAGTTATCATCACCGTGGTTTGATTGTTTTGAGAGGTGATATCTCGTGTGAGGGAAAGCACCTTTTCGGCTGTTTTGGGGTCAAGGGCTGCTGTGTGCTCGTCCAAAAGCAAAAGCTTTGGTTTGTTTAATGTTGCCATAAGCAACGTGAGTGCTTGGCGTTGGCCACCACTAAGCAATGCAACTTTGGTGCTCATGCGAGTTTCCAAACCAAGCCCCAACGTTTTGACAAGTTCGGTAAAATACTCTTTGTCCTTTTTTGTTACGTTCCATGCTAGGCCGTGCGATTTACCACGTTGACTTGCCAAAGCAAGGTTATCTTCGATATTCATGCTGGCAGCTGTGCCTTTCATGGGGTCTTGGAATACGCGAGATACAAACTTTGCGCGTTTGTGTTCGGGTAGTTTGGTAACGTCTACACCGTCAATGATGATACTACCATTTTCCACGCCAAACACACCTGCAATACAGTTGAGAAGTGTGCTTTTGCCTGCGCCGTTGCCACCAATTACTGTGACAAAATCTCCTTCGTCAAGGTGCAAACTGACGTTGTTTAGTGCAATTTTTTGGTTTACTGTGTTGGGGTGGAAAACTTTTAGCAAATTTTTAACTTCAAGCATTGGTTTCACCTCCGTTGGGTTGGTTGTCGCCATTTACATCAGCAATGACAAATTTGGACTTGTTGAACTTTTGCTTGAAATGTGGCACTGCAAGGAACACTGCAACAAGCATTGCCGAAAGCAGTTTGAGTAGATCTGTATCCCAATCCATGCAAATTACAAGTTGGTAAACAAGGTAGTACACAATTGAACCAATCACTGCTCCTACAAGTTGAACGGCAAAGTTACTACTAATTTTGGAAACGATAACGCTACCGATGATTACTGCTGCCAGCCCAATTACAATAGCACCACGTCCCATGTTTATATCTGCCGAGCCGTTGTACTGACAAAGCAATGCTCCAGCAAGGGCAACAAGGCCGTTAGAAAGCACCAAGGCCAAAACCTTTGTTGTGTTGGTGTTTACACCTTGCGCACGGGCCATTTCTTCGTTGCAACCTGTTGCACGAATTGCGCAACCAAGCTTTGTGCCAAAAAACCAGTACAAAATGCCAATTACAACGGTAACAAATGCCACCAAGATGATGATAGACATACCAGTATCTGCTCTGGCAACAAGTAGGTCTTTGCCAACAAGGGAAATGGTCGCTTTGCCCATAATTTTCAAATTGACAGACCAAAGCGCAAGTTGAGTGAGGATACCACTCATAATTGGTGGGATACCCATCTTTGTGTGCAAAAATGCAGTAACAAGTCCACAAAGCATACCGGCAATAAATGCCACCAAAATGGCAACACCAGTGGGTACGTCGTTGGCAATCAGCACGGCGCAAGTGCCTGCACCAGTTACCATCGAGCCATCAACCGTCAAGTCGGCAAAGTCTAAAATTTTGTAGGAGATAAACAAGCCTATCGCCATGATGCCCCAGATCAACGCTTGTCCAATTGCTCCGGGAAGGGCATTCAAGTAAACCATAAAAACCTCAATTTTTGTTTAGTGTTGTTGCAACACTGTTTTGTGCAAGTTGTGTAATGTCAAATTATTCTTCGATAGCAACGTAGCCTTCGGGGATGGTGATACCAAACTCTTCGCAACGGCTGGCAACGTACTTGTAGGTTGGGTTTGTGTCCGTTGCAATTGCCAAAGTGGAGATATCCTTTTTGCCCAGCAAAACTTCTGGCAGCGTATAGATTTGCTAAGA
>JAFTNE010000048.1 GCA_017452035.1 Clostridia bacterium | reverse complement strand
GGCGTTGTTCCAAGTAACGTTGACCAAGGTTACGTTTTGCGCCGTTTGATTCGCCGTGAAGTTCGTATGGCAAACTCTTTGGGTATGCCAAAGGGTAGCATTGCCGAGATTGCCCAAGTGTATATCGAAGTTTACAAAGACGTTTACACCGAACTTACACAAAACGCAACAAAGATTATTGATGAACTCAACAAGGAAGAGGAAAAGTTCTCCAAAACTCTTGTTGCAGGCGAAAAGGAATTTTTCAAGGTTATTTCTCATATTCCTGGCAACGTAGTTCCCGGTGGCACAGCTTTCAAGCTTTACGACACCTTTGGTTTTCCTGTGGAAATGACGGTGGAACTTGCTGCTGAACAAGGCTTTACAGTTGACCTTGATGGTTTCAAAAAGAAGTTTGCCGAGCACCAAGCAAAGTCTCAAGCTGGCTCCGAACAACGCTTTAAGGGTGGTATGGCCGAAGGTGGTGGCATCGAAACAACCCACCTCCACACAGCAACACACTTGTTGCAAGCAGCTTTAAGAAAAGTTCTTGGTGACGAAGTAAAGCAAAAGGGTAGTAACATCACACCCGAACGTTTGCGCTTTGACTTTAGCTTTGGCCGTCCAATGACCAAGGAGGAAATTACCGAAGTTGAACGTTTGGTAAATGAGGCAATCCAAGCAAAATTGCCTATTACTTGTGTTGAACTGCCCATTGAAGAGGCTCGCAAAACTGGCGCAATCGGTTTGTTTGGCGATAGATATGGCGAAGTAGTAAAGGTTTACTCCATGGGCGATTTCAGTAAGGAAATTTGTGGTGGTCCACACGCCGAAAACACAGGCGACCTTGGAACCTTTGTTATTACCAAAGAGCAATCAAGTAGTAGTGGCGTACGTCGTATCAAGGCAGAATTGCGTAAATAATTGGTAGTAAAAGGCTTGCAAAATGTTGTGCTTTTGTATTGCAAAGTGATTAACAAAGTACTATGAGTTAATCGTGCGTTTTGCGACAAAAATTCAACCACGTACTATAAAAAACAATAGTTTTCAATAAAAAAGGACGAGATAATGGCGTCACTCATAGGGATATAAATTTAATAAATTATAAAACTCGACTTATCAAAAGTCGAGTTTTCTTTTGCCACGCATAACAAGTTGCATAAAATATTAATTTGTGGTACAATAAACTCACCGATAAATAAGAATTTGACAAAACAAAATACAAGGAGAAATGACGATATGAAAAAAATCGGATTTATATTGGTGCTGATTCTCACACTCACTTTGCTTTGTAGTTGTGGTGGATATGTCAAGAATTATTCTGCAACTATTTTGATCACTTCCTGTCAAGGCGATGAAGCAAGTATGGAATTTGATACCTTTAAGGGAACGTATAATTTCAAATTAAGAAGAGACGATGATGCCGACCATACGCTTAATCTTAAAGCAAGTCTTGCTGAAGGTGAGATGAATGTTTATATCGGTGTTGATGGTAAAAAGGAATTACTCCGTACCGTTAAGGGTGGAGAATCTTGCGATGAAACGATTACACTTGATGATAAATATGATAATGAAAAAACAATCTACGTCATTCTTGAATCATCGGACAAGTGCATAGATGGTGATTTTGAGTTTGAATACAATTGATTCAAGCGAAGCGTACAAACAAATTCTAATTTATCGAATTAATTTAGGTGCAAATCTTTGACTTAAATGCATCTATAACGTTGAATTTTGCACTTATATAAAAATGGTGTCAAAATTTTAGATTACTCACAAAAACGACCTAATTCGAACCACTCGGATTAGGTCGTT
>JAFTNE010000047.1 GCA_017452035.1 Clostridia bacterium | reverse complement strand
CTAAAGAGTATGGATATATCCATCAATGCCATACAAGAGCATACTACGTCAATGTGGTCCACGCCACTTTCTGCCAGACAGCGCGCAAGTTGCTCCTCAAAATCGACATCGAAATTAACTTTGTAGAAGTCAATGGGTTTGTCGCTAACTACAATTTTGCCACGTTGCAAAATTTCGTCACTATATGTAAGGCCAATAATATGTCCAATTTCCGGACGGTTTGCCTTGTCCACACAACCGGGGATACTGATGACGTTCAAGTCCAAGCAAACCAAATTCTTTTTGCCCGCAAAAAGTCTATCACGAATAGGACCTTCGAACTTTGACAAAAGCATATCTTCGTTAGCGAGACGCTTTACTTCGTTAAAGTCGGACATGGTGAAATATTGGTTGCTTTCGTGCATGCCAACTGCGGCATTTGTGCCACGTGCTTCGCCAATTTTGTTAGAAACACCCAATGCCGACTGAACATGCTCCAAAATAGTGTTCAATGCTGCGCTCAAAGAAACACTGAAAGCATCAATCCATTGCATACGAGCAAAGTAGTACTCAAAGGACTCCGACAGAGGTTCGCTATCCAAACGAATTGGTATGATTACAACTTCCTTTTTAACATAACGGTCGTATGCAAGTTCCACCTCATTAAGTACGTGGTCAGATGCGCCAGAATACTTGTCAATTAAAACAATAAACACTTTGCAAAGTTTGATAGCTTCGGTAATGCGCTTTGCATAGTCACCATATTGAATACGTGGAGCATACCAACAATGAAGATTGTTGCTTTGCAGTTTTTCAAAAATCTTGTCGGCAACGTCTTGAGCACGATTTTGATAGCTGATAAAGATATCCATACTTTTCTCCTTTGTTGGTTAGTTGTTTCGTTCCATTTTGAAACAAGGTACTGCAAATACGCCGGGGTATTCGTAGATGATTTCAAAGCCAAGCTTTTGGTAAAGTTTTACGGCAGATGTGTTTGCTTGGATACACTCCAAGTAGCAATGACCGTCAATTTCAAACAGTTTTTCAAACAGACGAGTTGCTACGCCTTTGCCACGGCAAGAGGATGCTGTGCATGCATTTGCTACATAGATACCGGTACGATCTTCCTTCATCAATGTGTAGTAGTTTTGCCAAATGTAATCAGCCTTTTCGCCAAATGGTACACCAGCTTTTTCAAAACAACTGCGATACACGTCGTAGGAATACTCAACTGGTTGCCTATCGTATGCAATAACACCAACAACTTGACCTTGCCACTTTGCAACAAGCAAATTTTTGTAGTTGTACAACGTATCGCTTGTGATCATTTGCGCAAGAACAAGCTTGGCCTCCTCTACACCATTGAACAAATATGGGTAGATGTAGATATCCGAGTAGTAAATTAGTTCTGCAATAGTCAAAAGGTCGTCATCAAGTGTTGCAGGTGCAACGGTAATTTCGTCAACATCACGTTGCTGAATTTGCACGTATTTGACCATGTAGGCATAAAACTCATCATACTCTTGCTTGGAAATTGTACGACCAAGGGTCATTATTAGTAGTTGAAGATCGTCATCCTCCAAACGATATTTAACTTGAATGTGATTGTGATCGTTGAGGAAATACCCACAACTTTCGTAAAATCTTTTGCGTTTTGCTGTGGTTTCGTCAACAATTGGCTCAATTTCGAGGTAGATAATTTTCCCCTTACTCTTGAGATAGTCCAAAATGGCATGTCCAATGCGTTGATTGCGCCTTTGTTCATGCACGCAAAGATGCTCCAAAAAGATGTAGTTGTCCGTTTCCCAATAAAAGGCAAAGCCACAAAATTGGTTGCCATCCAAAACTACCTCAAAATGATAGTCGTCATTTAGCATAACACGACGTTGCTCGTCAGCATCACGGCGCTCACTGAGCAAAAAGTTACGTTCATACAAGGCAATTGCCTCGTTGTAATATTTGTCATTTTGATTTTTTAGTCGAAGAAATTGCATTACCCCTCTTTCCTTCTTTTGTTAGATACTAATTGAAGTGTTGTGCCATATTTTAGCCAAACAACTCAAAACTTAAAAGTATGCTACTGCCTCAAAAGCACAAAGTTGCACTATACAATTTTTGATAATATATATTATACAATATATTGTCAATTTTAGCAATAGATAAAAAACAAAGAGTATCCTAAATTTTTCACTTTTGACAACAAAAATATGCGCACCCATTTAAGTACGCATATCGAACAATATTTGTTGTGAAAAATACAAATAAGTTAGGCAAAAGTAGTTACACCATCGAAGACCTTGCAAAAATGTGCTAAGCCATATAAGAGAAAAAAGCATTTTCACGTTTTGACAAAGCTGTAATTTACAATGCAAATTGAGATATTCTACAAATCAAAAACGATTTTAGAAACCTCATCATAGTCAGCAATTTGCTTGCCAACGTATGCTGAGGCGTGTTTTTGCGAGAAAATTTCGCGCGCAACAGCATTGACATCATCAACAGTCAAAGAGGTATAGCCGTCAATTTCCTCTTGAACGTTGTACAAGGTACCACCTTTAAGCATGCAACGACCATACAAGCGCATCAAAGTCATGTTACTTTCAGCATTCATATACAAAGCATTGACAGCTTGTGCCTTTGCACGAGAAAGTTCCTTTTCGGTAATGCCATTTTTAACCAGATCAGTAACAACGTCAGCCAATAGCTTGCAGACCAAATTGTTGTTTTCTGGGCTAAAACCAACGTAAATTTCAAAGTTACCACAGTTTTCATAATAGGACGGATACGCGTAAACGGAGTATGCCAAACCGTGTTGCTCACGAATTACCTGTACAAGTCTACTGGACATACCACCACCCAAGATGTTTGCAAGTAAGCTAACAGCATAACGTTTGGGAGAATTTACGTTGACACCACCCCAGGCAAGTTGCAGGTGAGCTTG
>JAFTNE010000046.1 GCA_017452035.1 Clostridia bacterium | reverse complement strand
GTTGCTTTGGCTGAGACGGACGACGACGTTGTAAAGGCAACAATTTATCTACAAAGGGGCAACTATAATGAGTCTCTTAATCTTGTTGGCAAGCACCTTGATGCGGACATGTTTTTTAGAGTCAACACCGGTGCCCACAAATTGATGGCAAAAATGTTGGAAAATGGCCTTGGTGTACAAAAGGACCTTGACAAGGCATACGTACACTACCTGTATGCAAAGAGTTTTGAGGACGTTGCTCGCTTTTGGAAACTTGGCTACGGCCATGATGTATTGGACAGATTGAACAATATAGATTGGGACGAGTACCACGCACTACTACTTTTGGCATCCGTTGGCGAAGGGGAATATGCCTACAAGCGCATGGTAAATAATGCCAGCAAGTGGTTCTACAAAGACGAAGAGAAATCCAGCAAGCGTGAGGACTATCTACACAAACACAAGTTTGTGGCACTATCTCGCAAAACGGCCTGTCTTTGGGCCATGGCAAAGTGCGACTACACTTTGGGCGCAAGTGAAGAATTTACATTGTTTTCAGGGGCATACCTCAGTTACCTAAGTCAAGGTCACGAGGGCGCTTGCAGTTACGAAACGGACAACGGTGGTGGTAGCATAGGCTGCCACACAAGCGTGAGTTTCGCTGAACGTTGGATTGATCGTGGCGTAGAAGATGGTAACGAGTTTGCCATAAAGGCCAAAGCATTTATCCAAAAGAGTAGGGAGCAACTATGAGTAATATTGTAGATTGGTCAAAATACATCTTACGACTAACACGCGAAACAAGCGAGTACCAAAGTGGCAGTTGGTATCGCCACTACTGGAACGAAGTTTTTGAAGTTGTTGAGTACGCCGAGGCGACCAGCCGTGGAGAGACAATTCGCATTGACAACATTGATGGCGAAGTGATACACGTAACGTTTGTTGACGAAAAAACACCAAAATATGGCGTTTACGGTGTGGTATCGTTGCAAAACCCCAAGGATGTGTTGCGTAACGAACACGCACAAGGTGGCAATAACGAGTTTGTTTGGGAGCGTAACGACTACGTTGTTTTGACATTGGAGCAAAAGGAGAGCTAAACATGGCAATTGGTATCAAAGTAAAAAAAGCAAGTGGCGACTACGACCTGTCGGCATCAAAATTTTTTGGCGACCCTACCATACCTTTGGGCTGGGAAGGCGAGTTTTACGATGACGAAATATTCTTTGCACAAATACGCTTGCAAGATATTGCCCATCTCGATACTGAAAATAAATTACCACACACAGGCTACCTGTACATTTTTATCCACACCGAGGGTGGCCCATACGACCTACTTGCCGACGTCAAATACCACGATGGCGAGCCAGAGGTTGTTTTGGACCAGTTCAATGGACAGGTAGAAGGCTATCAGCAGTTTGGCGAGGCGTACCTAATGGAGTTTTGTGAGGTAGATGATGACGAAATTTGCACAAAGCTACTTGGCAACCCCAGCGACTGGAACTACGAAGAAACTCCACCAAAGATGCTTTTGCAATTTGACCCACTAGATAACGACATGGGCTTTTTGAGCTTTTTGGATGGTTTTGTGTACTTCTTTTATGGAGACGACCCCAACGATGTTGAGGAAGTTTGGCTACAAGAGGAGTTTTCGTAAAGCGACAAGCTAACACAAATGATTTGGATAAGGTTGGCAATCACACAAAACGGCAAAATTGGTATACCAAAAGCCACTGCTTTTATGCAAACAGGCAAAAAACTCAATACGTATCTAAAAAAATGCGTATTTGCAATTTGTAATTAAAAATCATTAACATGCATAACAAATATGGTAGTAGCAAAGTTATTGCACTACCACAGGGGGGGGGAAACTATGGCACAAAGAATAAACTACTCAGACGGCTACTACTACGGCGATGTGGCTAATGGTGAAGAAAACGGCTTTGGCGTTTTCACTTGGAACAGTGGCAATCGCTACGAAGGTGACTGGCTAAACGGTCAAATGCACGGTTACGGCACTATGTACTACGCAAATGGTGACCGTTACGAGGGCTACTGGAAGGAACACGCAAAGCACGGCCAAGGCGTGTACTACTACGCTGATGGCGACACACAATTTGGCTACTGGGATGAAGGCGACTATGTTGGAACGGAAGATCCTGATGACGTAGGATATGACGATGGTGGCTACTACGATGATAGCTCCGATGGCGACTACGACAGTTCCTATGACGATGATGACTACGATAGCGAGCCAACTGCAAGACAATCGGCAGCACGCAGTCGTTTGCATCGTGGCTTGGGTGGTGGCTCATCTAAACCCACAAAGAAATCGGCACCAAAGGCATCTTCATCTGGCTTTGGCAAAAAGTCCAGTGGAACGGGAAACAAAAAGGGCAAAGGTAAACTTATTGCTCGAATTGTTTTCAAGTCCATTTGCTGTTTGTTTGGTTTGGGCATTATTGCTTTGGCTCTTGTTCAATTTTTCGCTACCGAAGGACAAGTTGGGCAAAAAGAGCGTGTTAGCGCATTGATAGGTCAACTTATGTCGGGATTTTTCGGTTGTGGACTTTGGTTGTTCTACTACGGCACCATTGTTGCACTGAAAAAATCCGGTTTGGCTGTTATCGAAGAACTGAAAGACCCATCTTTCTGGGAAGTTGTTTCCGTAACAACAACCACAACACGTTACAGCGACGGCTCCGAAGAAAAACAGACATACCACAACACAAGAGGTAACTTCATTCAACTGATTGTACTGTTCCTTGGCTTGTTTGCGCTGATACAAACCTACTACTTTATTGCAGCACCTATCTTGGGACCAATTTCCTTGATTAGAGATATCAAAACACTCAAAAACGAATACTAATTTTTGAGTTGCTAACGCAAAACAAAGCTTAGTATACACAAATACATACGTTACAAAAAAGTCGTGTCTAACTTGCACGACTTTTTTAAGTTATTATGGTATTGAATCTTGAAATTGCACGGCATATATGCTATAATACCAATCAACAAATATTCTTACACTGTACACAAACAATGCTCTTGTTTAGATGTATGGTGCATAGGGAGGACAATATGGATTACGTAATTATAAAACTTTATACCAACCAAATACGTTCAGCAGATTTGCACGATCTTAGCATTGAAAAGTTGCAAAAAGTTGTTGATTCGATGAAAGATTTTTCGTTGCAACATGGCAAAAAATTGTATCTTGCTCCAATTACTTGTGCGAGTGAGGCTGGCCATCCCGTAGATTGTACACCATTTGCAGAAATTGAGTACACCACAGCTTTGACGGACGAAGAAAAACTCAGGTATATAGAATTCTGTAAAGAACTTTGCATTGATGGGCATATGATCTATAAAAAAGACGATTGTTACTTGGAACAGTTTTGTACGCTAACAATGGTGAAGTTTAAAAAAATTGACGATGAGATTAGAGAAATCTAAGGAGAAACCCTATGCTAAAAGATATCAAAAAGAATTTGTGGAGTGTTATTTGCTCCCTTTGGTCGCTTGTTATTGCGCTGTTTTGGCTGGCAATGCGCGTTATTTGGAGTGGTATTTCTAAGGTAATTGCCGATGTATTTGGCGTTGGAGATCCAACAGCATTTTTGCTAAACTTGCCACTGTACATTTGCGTGCTACTTTGGTGCATTTTTGCATTTAGTGTTGCAAGCTTGCTGTTTTTACGCGACAAAAAGTGGCCCAAAATCACCTTGACGGCAGTGCTTGGCGTGTTTACCGTTGCAAGCATTGTAGTTGTTGTGATGGGCGCAATCGACTACTTGTACTTTATTGTGCCAAAGTTTTTTGATTCCTTCGTCATCAGTTTGTGCATTATTGTTTTTGCACTACTGTTGTTTTATCCACCTGTCAAAAATGGCAAACTGGGCATTGCGCTCAAATGCGTGTGCATAGCACTTGCAATTCTAATTGGCGTGTTTGGTGGATTTGGCGTTACAATTGGTAGCTACTTTACCTACGAACCTGTTGTATACGCCGTGGAAGATACCTACCAAATTGTGTTTAGCACAAACCACTCGGCAACGGCTTGGGTGGAAGTTGGTGGCGAAAAATACTACGACTTGTTTGCCGGCAGTATGAAATCCAACGACACTGTCCACAAAATTGTAATTCCACAAGACAAGCTTGACAATGCAAAAGGTTACTCCATCCATGCCGAAAAGATGATTTACCGTGGGCCATTTGGTGGCTTTAAGGGTAAAGAAATCAGCAAAAGCTACAATTTCCGTCCTGTGGATACATCCAACGGACTTGTTTACTACGTTATGAGTGACGTGCACCACGCACGCAAAGGGGCAGTAGCTACGGCATTGTCGGTAAAAGACTTGGACTTTTTGGTAATTTTGGGCGACTCGGTAGGTATGGTAGACCGTGAAGTGGACGTACAATACTCTAACCTACTTGCGTATGACGTTACCAAAGGGGAAATGCCCGTTGTTTACGCGCGTGGTAACCACGAAATAAAGGGGTTGTACGCCGAAGAACTACACAAATACGTTGGTAGCAAAAATGGCAGTTTCTACTACTGGTTTAAGCTTGATGATGTTTTTGGAATCACACTTGACCTTGGGGAAGACCACGATGACGACTGGTGGGAGTACTACGGCACAGCACAATTTGACTTGTATCACAAGGAGCAAACGCTGTTTTTGCAAGACTTACTTGCAACAAAACCATACGAAAACTACAACTACACTTTGGTTGCTTGCCACATCCCCATTCAGTTTGTAAACTCTCGCAAAAACCACACGGAAGTTAAAGCAGATTGGACGGATTTACTCAACCAAATTGGCGTTGACTTGGCAGTTTACGGACACCAACACGACTTGTACCCCTTCTTGGCTGGTCAAGAAACAATGTACAATGAAAAGGGCAAACTTATTTACAACAGCCAATTTAAGGGCGAGGAAGGCAAAATCTACGGTGGGTATCTAACCGACTCCAACTTTGATGGATTTATTGTTGGACGTCGTGGCACCACTCAAACGGATGACGTAGGCGCATTTAATCGCAAAGACCACATTGGTATGGCAGTAAGTGTTGATTTTGCTACGGGCAAACAAACTTGTTGGTATCTCAACTCCAAAGGCGAAACAGTTGCTGTTTACAACCCATTTGTAGAAGGCCCAGCTCAAACAGAGTTTGTGTTGGATTTGAGATAAAAAACTGTATATCAGCATAACAAAAGAGCAATCCAAGGATTGCTCTTTTATTATTGAAAATATTACGCCTGTCAAAAAAAACACGACGTGGTGTGATGCCCTCTCCATCAGCAATTTGCTTACACCTCCCAAAGTGGGAGGCAAAGGCAACGGAAACAGCCAATTTCTAAAACATGCACACCTTTTGATTGTATTTTACACTTTTGCCGTTACTCGTTTTTTGGTAGTTGAAGTTTTGCCAATGGTAATTTTTGAACTGCCAATAACTCTAACTACTTCAAACAATACCGTTGGCACAAGGGACAAAAGCACTGCCCAAAGGTACATTGGGATGGGCAAAGTGACAAGGTCAAACAGTGATTGCAAAGGGCTAACAAGGGCCACAACAAACACCAACGCAAAGGAAATTGCCATACTAACTGCCATTGTTTTTGTCATGCCACCTTTAAGTAACCCACCATTGCTCCTTGTTTGCAGTGCAAAAAACAACTGCGAAAGGGAAAGTATCAAAAATGCCATTGTAGAGGGCGCATTTGCCCCACAGCTTTGCCCAACTGCATAGCCGACCAAAGTTGCAACGCCAAAGGAAACACCACCCACAACAAGTTTTGCAACCCCACCACCATCAAAAAAGGTGGCGTTTTTGTTATTGGGTGGTCTGTTCATTACGTTGCTTTCCCCCTTGAAAGTTCCCAGAGCCAATGCTGGCAACGTGTCGGTAACAAGGTTTACCCACAGCAGTTGCATAGCTGAAAATGGCGAAACGTCCCACACAAGCAACGCCACAAACACTGCCAAAATTTCGCCAATGTTGCAGGTCAACAAGTAGTTTACTGCCTTTTTGATGTTGTCTTGCACGGTGCGACCAAGTGATACAGCCTCCACAATGGTAGCAAAGTTGTCGTCCGTCAAAATGATATCGGCACTATCCTTGGCGACATCAGTGCCACTACCCATTGCGCAACCGATATCGGCACTTTTTAGCGCAGGGGCATCGTTGACACCATCGCCCGTCATGGCAACAGTTTTTCCCACCGATTGCCACGCTTTGACAATTTTGAGCTTATCCTCTGGCGTAACACGGGCATACACCGAAACCTTTTCCACCACGTTGGCAAGGTCCTCTTGCGAAAGTTTTGACAGTTGTTGGCCGTCAAGCGCAATATCTCCCGTGTGCATTATGCCCAGTTTTTTGGCAATTTCCGTTGCTGTTTGGATGTTGTCGCCCGTTATCATCACGGTGCGAATACCTGCGCTTTGTGTGAGTGCAACAGCCCTTTTTGCCTCCCTTCGGGGTGGGTCGGAAAGAGCAAAAAGTCCCACAACGTTTAGATTGCTTTGCAAGGTGGATTTATCAAAGTTGGTTGGTGCTTCCACCACCGAAAGCGCCAACACGCGCAAACCCTTTTGCGCAAGCATATCGTGGTAGCGTTTGAAGTTTGCGTAATTTGGAGAAGTGGACATCTTTTCTAAACTGCCCTTTGTGATGCAGTAGTTTTTGCCATCAATTTGCACTACAACTGTCATCAGTTTGGTGGTAGAGTCAAAGGGAATTTCGCAAAGACGTGTTGAGTTTTTGATGGTATCGGTAACGGCAACCACGGAAATGTCCGTATGGTCGCCAACAAAACCACCATATGCATATTGCAACGCGTCACTGCACAGCGAGTAGTACTGCAAAAGTTTGTTTGTTGGTGGTACGTTTTGTGCAAGTTTGTACCCACTGCCGTCAAACAGCCCCACAAAGGTCATTTTGTTTTGCGTCAAAGTACCAGTTTTGTCGGTACAAATAACGTTGCAAGAGCCAAGCGCCTCCACGGCCGTTAGCCTTTTGACAACGGCATTTTGACTGCTCATTTTTACAATACCTTTGGCAAGCACCACCGTAACTACGGCAGGTAACCCCTCGGGTATTGCGGCAACTGCAAGGGAAATGGATGTAAGCAAGACGTTCAAAAACACTTCCGTTAGCGTTTGGTCGGGCTTTTTTTGCGATACGCCCTTGATAAATCCCACAACAAGCACCAAAACACACACAGCCAAGCAAACAATACCAATAACCTTGGATAGCTGTTTTAGCTTGTGTTGCAAGGGCGTGAGGTTATCCTTGGTGTCGTTGAGCATGCCAGCAATTTTGCCAATTTCGGTATTTTTGCCAGTTGCAAAAACCTTTGCCATACAACTGCCCTTTGTTACCAAGCTTGCGCAAAAAACTTTGCTACTTTCGCTTGCCACCTTGGATGCAACCTTTTCCTGGGGCATACTTTCGCCCGTTAGTGGCGACTGATTTACAAACAAGCCGTTGCTTTGCACCACCAAGCAATCGGCAGTAACAACGTCCCCCGACTCAAAAAGGCACACGTCCCCTACAACTATGCGTTCGCTTTCCATTTGACACAATGCGCCATCGCGAATAACCTTTGTCTTTGGCGAAGTGAGCGCCGTCAAAGCATCCAACGATTTTTCTGCGCGATGCTCCTGCACTGCACCAAGCAAAGCGTTTGCCAGCACAATTACCACAATGATGATGGGTTCGGCAAGCTCGGACGTATCGCGAGAGTACACTGCCATACCAAAAGAGAGCAATGCCGCAACAAGCAAAATTACTATCATCAAATCGGCAAATTGGGCAAAAAACTTTTGCAAAAAGGTGCGCCTTTTTTTGCGCGAGTGGATGTTTGGTCCCTGCTCTTTAAGTATGCGTGTTGCCTCCATTTCCGTCAAACCAACGTTATCAAATTGCAAAATACACTCCAAATACTACTAAAAAGTGTATGCGAGTGCACCACCAAATAGACTTGTACACAAACAAAAGCGACCACCCCAAATGGATGGTCGCAAAATGTTTCTATTAAAAATTGATACGGGAGGGCAACCCCTCTTCTATGGATTTTATAGTATAAAATACTAAAATAAATTATGGCGTGTGCTAATAGTCAGTTGGACGGACCAGCCTGCGTGTAAGTTATCAAAAGAAGGATAAATCTTGCAGACAATATACCTAAATATTGTCCTTTTGGGCGATACCTACAAAGTCGATTTCGCAACACCAAAATGATTTGTCGGCAAACTTGTTTTCCAACTCTTCAAGGAGCAACTTCATGTACTCGTAGTTGTTGCGCTTTTCCATGTTGTATGGGTCTTTGTCGGCAACCATTTTGAGGTAGTTTTTGCGATAGTCGTAACGCTCGAGGTAAAATTCGTAGCGTTGGTCGAGGTTCAAACCGGACAAATCTTTGATGTAGTTTATCATCTTGACGTTTTTGTAGCCAGAGGTGATAAGTTGGTGGTAAATTTTGCGTCCGTTTTCACGGTCGGAAATACCGTCAGTAGAAAGGTGCAGTTTGATGATTTTTTCAATTAGGCCATCATCATTGTAGGTCATTACCGAGCCATCGTCACTACCACGGATGATTATAAAACCGTCATCAGCAAGGTATCTGCGAAGTCGTCTCAAAAACTTTTGTGGGTTGTTTAGGTGGTGGATAACGAGAGAACTAAAAATGATATCAAACTTGGGGATGTCGTGTTTGTCCATCAAGTCTTGCAAATTGTCGTCAAAATCTTCACTTTCCAAATCTAACATTTCGTACACTATGTTTGGCGCGCTAAAACTTTGACGTGCCGTATCCAAGCAACCTTGCGAACGGTCAACACCCAAAACAAGTGAGTTGGGGATATCGGCAAAACGGTCTTTGGTAACGTAGCCGTAGGCGCAACCGGCATCCAAAACGTACAGTTTGTCCTTGTGCAAACGTTCCAAGCAGTATTGGATGGCTGGCATGTCGGCATTGCGAGTTTCGCGCGCTTGAATTTTCAACCTGCGAGCCTCACGTCCGTACTCGGGAGAGTATTGCGACGAGCTTTTACCAGTGGTAAGGGAAGTGCGACCCATTGCTTGTTGTGGCGCACTTGCACGGCGTTTGTTGATGATGTTGGCAACAAAGTCGCAAACGTCAGCTGGGCTGTGTGTGCCTATCATAAAGGACTCGTAGTTGCGAATGGAACGTGGGATATCGTTGCCTTGCAAGTTACCAAGGTATGGAACAATCACACCACCGGGGTTACGTCCAGACAAAATGTCCTCGTGGAAGGACTCGCGTTCGTACTCGACCCACTTGCTTGTTGCGTACTCCTTGCAGGAAAGTATGCATACCAAAATGGAAGATTGGTCCAAAGCATCTTCAATAGCCTTTTTGTATGTAGCTTCCCCCAGCTCCAACAACTTTACGTTGGAGTAAAATGCAGATATGCCACGCTCGGTTAGCTGTCTGTAAATTTCCGAAGCAAGTTGAGCGTCAGCGCTTTGCGAGCCGTCGGCAGCAGTATTTTTGAAGGATATGAACACATCGTAACGTTGTTGTTCCATTGCGCACCTCAAAAGTAATTTTAGTTTATGTTTTAACTACAATATTATAGCACTTTTGATAGTTGTTGGCAATAGTATTTTGTTGATTGAAACAAAAGTAGCAAAAAGAGCAGGCGTATTTGCCTGCTCCTTTAAGGGGGAATATACTTTGACAAATGACAAAGTATTTGTTTTTGTTAGTCTCTACCACCGTGATGGTCGCCGTCCGTTCCACCTGGCAGTTCTCCTGGTACACCATCGCCAAAGCCATGGTTACCCATACCAAATCGCATTGGTTCGCCAGTAACTGCGTTGATGCGCAGGTCGAACTCCATACCGAACACTTCGATACAAACTTCGTAATACGCGCCATCGTCACTTAGTTCGCAGTCAATTTCCTCAATTTGTCCATCCAAAAAGTGCAACTGACGGGACAAAATTTCCAAAGCAATCTTTTCAATTTTTTCCTCCGTCAAGATGTCAGTGCCACCCTGCACGATGTTGTGTTTTTCCATACCTACAACTTTGCCATTGGGGGTAAGTTCTACTTCGTAGCAATGTTCTTCCGTTTGGAATAATACCTCTACCCTTTTGCCGTCACGCTCGATAGTAACGTTGGTTGCATTTTCGATACCCTGTGTGGCAATTTCGATAAGTTGATCATCAGTAAGCTCGGCATCTGGTGGGTTATCACGGAGAGAAAGCGCCTTCTTTTCCATCTTGATGATTTCACCATTTACTGCTTTGATGTCAATTTCGTACTTGTAGTCGCCATATACAAACTCTACTTCATAAACCATCACACCATTTTCAATATCCAAATCCACCTTGGTATGAAGGTCAAGTCCTGTGTCCAAGTTGGATGACAAGCCAAACTCTTCAAGGGCAATTGCAAGGGCTTGGTCTTTACCAATGTAAGCCTTTTCGCTTGCTGAGCCGTTTGTAACAATTTCGTCCACCTTGTCGCCTGCATACTTTGCAAAGATGATGGCAAGTTCGTTTACTGTACGGTTTACCAAATCTTCCACTGTGTACACTGTTGCGTTGACAGATGTATCTTTGCTACTTGCGTCAATAATCTTTGTGATGAGTGTTGCTTTACCTGTGGAGATGTTGTACTCGTTGGCAATGGAGGCAATTTCATCCTTGTCTTTGATCCATTGTGCCACAACGGAGGACTCAATATTTTTTTCCTTTAGTGTTACTTCAATTTTACTTGTTACCACATCGATAATTTCGTTGTAAAGGTCTTGTTTTTTTGTATCGACAGATACCAAAACGGAGTTTGTATACTCGCTAAGGTAACCGTGTGTTACCATCGAACCAATGATAGCGTACACAGCCACGTCCAACTTGGAGCCTTTTAGGTCCATGCTTTGCAGTATTATTTGCGCATCATCGTTGTTAGCAGTTGCTTGGATAATGCGATTTCTACCGTCAACTCTAAGCTCGATACTGGGGTTTACGTCCAATGCGACAACTGCTGCTTGCGCTGTTGCGCCCAGTTCGACACCACCAAAAATGCCCGTAACTACAAGTATAAGAGCCAATGCAATTGTTGCAACCTTCCAAAAGCTAATTGTACTGCG
>JAFTNE010000045.1 GCA_017452035.1 Clostridia bacterium | reverse complement strand
TCCTTTTGGATCGCCTTCCATTTATGCAAGGCTTTTCGCCTATTGATTGGTACATTGGTAACCTTGGCAGTGCAATTTTGAGCGCTTTCGAAAAATTTTGGGGGCTATTTGTATAATGGACGAACAACAATATCAACAAGAATATATCTTTGACGAGCAAAAAGATGCCCTCAAATTAGATATTACAAACTTTTCCGGTCCACTTGATTTGCTTCTTGCCCTTGTAAAGGAAAACAAGATAGAAATCAAAGACATTTTTGTGTCGCAAGTTACCGAGCAATTTTTACAGTTTATGACGCAAGTTTCCAAGCTCGACGTTGACCAAGCAAGCGAATACATGGCAATGTCTGCAACGTTGTTGGAAATCAAATCACGCGCATTGCTACCTATTTTGCCAGGTATCGAAGAGGACGAAAACAGCCCAGAGCAGATGCTTATTAGACAACTTGAAGAGTACAAGCTTTTCAAAGAGGTGGTAACTGAGCTTAAATCGCAAGAAAACGTCAACCGTTTCTATCGCGAGCCGGATAGCTCCGTTGGCAAAGAGGTCTCCGTTTTGAAGGACAATTTGTCTATGGAAGCTTTTATGACGGCGTTTGGCAAGTTTTTGGCAAAGATGCAAGTAAAAGCTCAGGCAGAAAACGTTTCTCGTGCTATTGCTAAAGAAAACTTTTCAGTCGGCTCAAAAATTGCCCTTATTCGTGAAGTGTTGCGCAGTGAGGATTGTTTTAAGTTTGTGGATCTTTTTCCTGCTGATGCGAGCAAAAACGAAATTATCACAACATTTATGGCAGTGTTGGAGTTGCTGAAACTTCAAGCGATAAGTGTTGAACAAAACGGCCTTTTTGAAGAGGTTATCATACACAAAAAAGGCGACATAGAAAACATCGATTTGAGAGTAGGAGACGAGTACGATGAGCCAGTTGAGTAAAATTATCGAATCAATATTGTTTGTTTCCGGCAAAGCCGTTGAAGAGTCTTTCATCAGAGAAAAGTTGGAAATAACAGGTAAACAATACAGTGAAGCACTTGACGAACTGCTAAAACAATACAGTGGTGATAGTGGCATCCACCTTTTGCGCTTTAACAAAAAGATACAATTTGCATCAAACCCTAACTATGTAAAGCAAGTAGAGGCAGTTCTAAACCCCATCAAGGAAAAGGAACTTACAAACGCAATGCTGGAAACTTTGGCAATTGTTGCCTACAAGCAACCCATCACACGTATCGAAATTGAAGAGATCCGTGCTGTAGATTGTACCTATGCAGTGCAAAACCTTATGCGCCTTGGTATGATTGAGGTTGTTGGTCGCAAAGATACGATTGGTAAGCCTTTGCTTTTTGGCACGACGGACGACTTTTTGAAACGTTTTTCTATCAGCGAAGTGCAAGATTTGCCCGATTACGAAACATTGTTGGAAAAACTTCAAGAGATTTCTGCTGGCCTTGCAAGTGGTGTAACCACAGTGGAAAAGCCTATGTTCGACCAAGTAAACGAAGTCCCAGATTTCCTTGTTGGCGAAAAGGTAGAAATTATCGAGTAGTGCGTGAGTATCAGTGTGAACTTAAAATTCTAATATTATCCTAATGCGTCTTGAAAATATTCGAGGCGCATTTTTTATAACATTTTTGTATGTGAATGCTAAAAATAACGAAAATATAGATTACTATGACTAACATAATATACCAATTTTAGCAAATATCGAATAAAATTAAGCAAATTCCACAATATATAGTTGATGATAGTTGCAACTGCAATGCTAATATTTTTGCTACTTGTATTTATGCCTATACACTTTGAGGTTAGTGGACGATATCTTTTTGCTGACGTAAAACTTCAGACAAAAATTAAGGTCTATGGTTTACTTCTTGCAGAAGAACAACTGTTCGTAAGTTATCAGGGGATAGGGTATCAAGGCACAGTTGACGGATATTTGCAACCAAATAACGATGCCAAACAAGATGGAATTGATTTTACAAAAGGCATTACTTTGCACAGCATACTTTTGATTTTTCACAATGATGTGGCCAATCTCAATGCGAATTGGTTTGTCTTTCAAAATGTGATGCTAAGTATAGTTAGTCAAATTGTTTGCTCTTTTTGTCAAACTCAATTTGCCTGTGTTTGCAACAACTTTTCAAATGTCGATGACGTGCGTTTTAAAGTGAAAGCAAGTATTAGCCTTGCAGAACTATCATTTTGTTTTATCAAACAAGGAGTGCGAAAATGCATACACAAATTACAGAGATAGTAGAAAGTGCCATTGCAAATCTTACTAAGGCTGCCGAGGTAAACACAATTATTGGCAAGCCCATTGTTGCTTTGGACGGCACAACCATTTTGCCAGTTTCGCAGATAACTTTTGCATTTATGGCAGGTGGAGGCGAGTATGGTAACAAAAATCTTGCCAAGTCCTTTGCTCGAAATAACATTGATGGCAATTTTGCAGGTGGCTCTGGTGGTGGCGCGACAATGAAGCCCATAGGTTTTTTGGTTATAACCAAAGACGGTGTTGATATGATTACCACACAAGGAGACACCGCTTTGGAAAAAATTATTGATATTGCGCGAGATTTTTCTCGCGAACCAAATTAGCATGAAAAAGCCTCTTATTGTATTTTGCCTGTGCTTGTTTGCTCTTTGCGCGCTGACGTTGGCATTTGTCAGCATGCAACACGCCTCAGTTTTTAGTTTTAGCAAAAAAGCTTACGGCGAGGGTTGTTTGGTAGCCACTGATGTTCCGTCAAATGGTATAGCTGTGAAGAAAAAGATTGTAGCACACAATGGTTTTACTACAACTGCAAAAGGCTGTGTAGTTATGGAACAAAGCTCAGGGCGAATTTTGTATCAAAAAAATGCAGACTTGCATCTGCCAATGGCAAGTACAACCAAAATTGTCACAGCACTTACCGTGCTAAACAATGCCAACTTGGATGACGTTGTAACAATTCCAACGCAAGCTTGTGGAATCGAAGGCTCGTCAATATATTTACGCCCTGGCGAAAAGTTAACCGTGCGTGAACTTTTGTATGGACTTATGTTGCGTAGTGGTAACGACTGCGCTGTTGCGCTTGCTTTGCATGTAGCCGGAAGTGTTGATGTTTTTGCTCAAAAGATGAACGATACAGTAAATGCATTTGGTTGTGTGGACAGCAACTTTGTTAATCCACACGGACTGCACAATGATAATCACTACACAAGCGCACGGGATTTAGCAACAATCACTTGTCAAGCACTAAAAAATAAGGATTTTGCTGAAATAATATCTACTAAAAGTGTCAAAATATCCAATGATGGTTATGAATACCCACGTGTGTTAATTAACAAAAATAAGCTTCTATCAAGTTTTGATGATGCAGACGGCGTTAAAACTGGCTATACAAAAAAGGCTGGTCGTTGCTTTGTTGGCAGTGCTACGCGTAATGGCATGCAAGTTGTCGTTGTTGTGTTGAACTGTGGTCCTATGTTCGAAGAAACTGCCAAAATGCTTGATATTGCCTTTGCAAACTATAAAAATGTTTGCATTGTGCCACAAAACAAGCTGTGTGGCGTAATTTACGACAAAAACAAACCTACCTATTACTACTGTAACGACTCATTCAGCTATCCAATTGCTCAAAACGAAAAGCTAACTCGAAAGATAACGCTTGACGAGAATAGTCAAATTGTAGAAGTCTTTCTTGATGGACAATTGATAAAAACCTTGCAGTTGAGTCCAATGAATTGATGAACTAAATTTAAATATCACATGACACCTTGACGAACTACAACGTTGAGGTGTTTTTGAGTTACTTGTTGTCAAATTGAAAATAGTGCCAAAAATGCTGTGGAAATCAATAAATTGGCGTTCTGCAATAAATTTTGTTTATACTTGCCCTTGAAATTATTTGTGCTTAATATCCCTGTTCTATTTTATCTATATATAGATAACTTTTAGTAATCACTTGCTATTTTTGTTAAGTAATGTTACAATAAAATATGATTTTAATGGGAAGTTTGGTCTGCTAACAGATTTTGCTGTGTCAGTGGGCTAATCAAAGGAATATCGTTATGAGACTTAACAAATATTTAGCTGATTGTGGTGTAGGCAGTCGACGTGCGTGTGACAAACTCATCGAAGAGGGTAAGGTAAAGGTAAATGACAAGGTTGCAACCGTTACCACTCAGGTTGAAGAGGGCGACAAGGTTTCCGTTAACGGAAAACGTGTTGGTACTGGCAAAAAGCTTACGTACATCATACTACACAAACCAAAGGGATGTGTAACTACCGTTACTGATGACCTTGGTCGCAAAACTGTAATGGATTTTGTCAAAGATATTCACAGTCGTGTATACCCCGTTGGACGTTTGGACTACGATACCGAGGGGCTTTTGCTTTTGACAAATGATGGCGATTTGGCTAACAAACTAACACACCCAAGTAACGAAGTTTCCAAAACGTACATTGCACGTATTTCCGGTGCTTTGTCTGATGCTGATGTTCGCCAACTGGAAAAGGGTGTAATGGTGGATGGCAAAGTTACTGCGCCAGCAGTTGTAAAAGTTTTGCAAGGCGACGTGCATCACACTCGTGTGGAAATTTCCATCCATGAAGGACGCAACAGACAGGTCAAAAAGATGTTTGAGGCTGTTGGCAAGGAAGTGGAATTTTTGAAGCGTGTTGCCATTGGTGAATTGCATTTGGGTGGT
>JAFTNE010000044.1 GCA_017452035.1 Clostridia bacterium | reverse complement strand
GCTTGTTCCTTTTTGATTTATTCAGTCGGTAATTTGTAAAATTTTCCACTTATAGCATGCTAATGATAGCTTTCCATTTGTTGATTTTGTGTTAATTGTTTGTGCCTACAAGTTGATTTATGTAGTCACTTGGGGGCGTTTCTACATAGCAAACGTATGGCAATTTACTTTCGTCAATGGGATAAATTTTTACGGTAAGTTTGCGCATTTCTTTGTCGAAAACTACACAGTTTAGTACAACTGTAGGCACGTAACCATCCTTGGTAATAACCACCGTTTGCGTATGCCAAGCTGTTATACTTTTGTCGTAACTGTTGTGTAAATTTTCAATTTCTATTGCTGGCGAATTACCATTGTTATCGCAAAAGAAGGTTGAGCCATTAATTGTAACCACAGCATTGTGTACGGGATTGTTATCCAAGTCAACAACAGTTACTTTTATGGCTGTTTTGCTGGCAGATACACCAATATCACTAGCCTTGTCGATTGCAGATAACACCACCAAAACCATTGCCAAAGCAACAACCACTATTGCTACGTTTTTCAAAGTCGCTTTCATACGACTACTATATTACTATAAGACTATTATTATGCAAAAATTTGCAACAAAAAAGCACAGCTAATTGCTGTGCTTTGTAATAATCTTATTAGTTGATATTTTCGCCGTCATTGATGTACAAAATACCAATAGTGTTTGGTCCACAGTGGGTTGTAATTGTACAACCTGCAGTAGTTTCGATTACTTCATCAAAGTAACCCCAAGATTTTACCTTGTCGATTATTTCTGCTACGAGTGCATCATCCATTTGAGTATGAGTAACAAAACAACGTCTTTTATCTGGAGAGGTGCATTTTGATTTAATCAAATCGGCATACTTTTTGACACATCTGTCAAACTTGCCAATAAACTTGTTTCCAACGCCCATTTTGCCAGACTTTACTTCGATAACAGGTTTTAGTCCCATCAAATTTGCAGCGTAGTAAACAAGACTTGAACAACGACCACCCTTGTGGAGGTACTCTAATGTGTTGATAATAAAAGAAGCCCTTACTGCATCAACGCGAGCATTTACCTTATCTACAATTTCTTGTGGAGCAATTCCTTCGTTAGCCAAGTCACAAGCATGCAATACAAGTAGTCCCGTTCCGGTAGAAAGGTTACGGCTATCCACAACGTACACGTTTTGCAAGTTTTGAGCTGCACTAACGGCATTGTTGTGTGATGCAGACATCTCAGAAGATAGGTTAAAGTGAACTACAGCATCGTATCCTTCGTCCAATTGTTTTTGGAAAAACTCTTGGTACTCCACTACAGAACATGCGCCCGATTTTGGTAACTTTTTGCACTCGTTATAGTAATTGTAAATGTCTTGTGGCACAATAGTCACACCATCGTGAAAATCGTTATCGCCAAGTGCTACATGCAATGGACTGATACCAATATTATATTTTTCCACTAATTCTTGTGACAAATCGCAAGTACTATCTGCTGTAATTTTAATTTTCATCTAAATACCTAATCTCCTCTGTTTGCGTAAAATATGGTTACTCTTGAGTAATAACAATATCCGACTTGTTTTTGCAACTTTCACAACCTTGACAATCTGTATTACCACAGTTGACAACACGTCCAACCCCAACCACAGTACAGTTGGCTGGCACGTCACGTAGCACAACGGAATTAGCCCCCACCTTCACGTTGTCACCAAGTGTAATATTACCAAGCACCTTAGCTCCTGCGCCAATAATCACATTGTTTCCAATTGTTGGATGGCGTTTGTTATGCTCTTTGCCCGTTCCACCAAGTGTTGCGCCTTGGTAGATGGTACAATTATCTCCAATTATTGCTGTTTCGCCTATCACAACACCATGACCATGGTCAATGAATAAATTTTTACCAATTTTGGCACCAGGGTGAATTTCTATGCCCGTAAAAAACCTTGTTGTGTAGCAAATTAGTTTTGCTGTAAAACGAAATCGTATCTTGTAAAAAAACCGTGCAATGCGATACCAAAAGAGTGCATGCACACCTGGATACAACAAAAATATTTCGATGCAACTGCCTGCTGCAGGATCTCGTTGTTTTATTGACCTAATTAGGCCTACTTTCTTTTTTTTCATATAAAATAGCTGTCAATATATAGAATTATAGCTCAAACGCGAAAAAATGTCAAATAAATTTTGCATTTAAGTTGTTTCAGTTATGATTAAGTAAAATGGTTGCAAAATGACCTTGTTACTACTCTACCTTGTTTACGTTACCCAAGATTTTTACGCTATCGCCATCAACAATAAGGCCACCTTCGTGCCACATTTGGTACACTGGAAGTTTCAAGTCGTCAATAGCGCGCTTTGTGCAACTGTTTTGTAAATCGGTTGCAAGGTAATGGACCTCCAAATCCAGTCCCTTTACCAATCCAAGTCCTTTCCAAAGGCTGTACGTATCGTAGTCCTCATCAGGTGTAATATGGTAGCTCTCCAGTTGCAACATTGCCCCTGCTGATGCACCCATAACTGTGCCATCAAAGTTTTTGACAGCATCAGTGATGCCAAGTTTTTCCATCCAAGCAATGGCCTTTTCTGGCATGCCACCTGTAAAAAACAGCACGTCAGCATTTTGTATCATATCAATGTAGTTTT
>JAFTNE010000043.1 GCA_017452035.1 Clostridia bacterium | reverse complement strand
TTGCATTTCGTTGCATACCTTTTCCATCCATTTGCTACCACTACGACCAACGGAAATGATGCATTTTTCGCACTCGTACAGTTGACCTTTTGCCTCAACTTGGTAACCATTTTCCAGTTTACGGATATGGTCTACGTGTGTGTTGAAGTGGAAATCTACCTTGTCCTTCAAAAAGTTGTAGATGTTTTCCAAAACGGTGTAGTTTTTGTCTGTGCCAAGGTGTCTAACGGATGCATCAAGCAACTTCAAACCATTTTGGATGCAAAGTTTTTTGAACTTTGTTCCAGCAGTGGAGTACATCTTTGTGCCTTCGCCACCAAATTGCATATTGATGTTATCAACGTAGTGCATCAAGTCCAAAGCTTGTTCTTTGCCAATGTATTGGTAAAGTGTGCCACCAAAGTCGTTTGTGATGTTGTATTTGCCATCAGAAAATGCGCCTGCGCCACCAAAGCCACTCATAATTGAGCAAGTTTTGCAGTTGATGCAACTTTTGATCTTGTTTCCGTCAATGGGGCACTTTCTTTTGCTGAGTTCGTTACCAGCCTCAAAAACAGCAACCTTCAAACCTTTGTTGGATGCAACAAGTTCGTATGCGGCAAATATTCCACCAGGGCCAGCCCCGATGATTACTACGTCGTATTTCATGGTTTCTCCTTGTAAGTGTTGCAAGTGTATTGCGCCACGTCTTTGTTTGCAAGCAAATAGGAGTGCGCGCACGCAACCAATTTACTTTAGCATAATTTGAGATGTTTGTCAATGGTAATTATATAATATATATTTAACAATGCCAGCTCCGATTTCTATAACAAACTGATTTTTATCTGATTTTTACTTCTTGTTGTGCACAAAAAAAGAGTTTGCAACTCAGTTTTGAACGTGAGCTTGTCCGTTGGTATTAAAAATGGTCTGCTTGTTTTTTTAATTATTATCTAATTGCCATACTCATATAGCTTGTATAATTTTTTTGAGGTTTTCCCGGCGTACACATTTTTGAAAACATATTTTTCAAAACCTTTTAGTTGGTCGATTAGGTGTTTTGGTGTTAGTTGATGCTCTTGTATAAAAGTTAATCCTGTGCCATTTTCCAACACTTGTGGGTTTGCAATGCCAAAAACATCCTTTACTCCAACGTCATTTATAGGATTTTTAATCTTGCTCATCTTGGCTGCAAAAGGTGTGTAGCAGTCTACCAAAAGTGATAGTGCACCAAAATGCTCCGTTAGTTTAGCAAGCGTTTTTTGCAATTCGTCATTTTTGAGATACATACTTACGCCTTCCAGAAGCACAATTGCATTGTCGGCCTTGGGGATGCTATCTAAAAAAGTAGTGTCGCGTATGTCACTGGCAATCATGTGGTACAGGTCTGTCTCGGTGTAGTGGAGTTTGCGTTCAGTAATTACTTCGGGGAAATCGATATCGTACCAAATTGTGTTGCAGTCAACTCGCAAAACTCTGCTGTCCAGTCCACAACCTAAATGCAGTACAATGGCTTTTGGATGTTTTTTGAGAGTATCCTTTACCCACTGGTCAAATACTGCCGAACGCATACCCATGTAGTAAGCCAACCATTTGGATTTTGATTTGCTCTTTAGTGGAAATTGTGCCTGTTCCCAAAGTTCTTCGGCCTTTTTATCTTGTAGTATGATGCCCTTTTTGCTGACCAGTGCTTTGCCGTAAAGTGGGATGTACAGAGTTTTGTTTACATTGTCCATTGTTATTGTCCTTTTTGCAATTTTGTAGTAGCTACATGATAGCATAAATATCACAGTTTTTCAATAGTATTTGAGTATCTGCTTGACAGTTGCATAGGTCAGCACAAATTGACGGCAACTTTGGTGGTGTTTAGTTTAATGGATTGTTTTAGCAAACAAAAAAAGTACCAAGTCGCTTGACTTGGTACTATTGATGGCTCCCCCAGTAGGATTTGAACCTACGACCCTCCGGTTAACAGCCGGATGCTCTACCGCTGAGCTATAGAGGAATATTTGTTTTGCACTTCAGTGCCTATGTATCTTACCACTATGACAAACATTTGTCAATTATTTTTCACGAGTTTTTTGTCAAATTTTATATTTTGTTTTTTGAGTTTTAATTAAGCGCAAAAAGTGTCCCAAGTAGTCGATAAGAGTGGTGCAGATTTGTGTTGTTGATACTATTTATAAATCGCTTTTTATAAACCGTATTTGTATTTTATGTCCATTTCTTCTTGTGAAAGCAAAAAACTTATTAAATATTTTTATAAAAGTGTCGAACATCTGTTCTAAATTGATAAAATTTGACACTTTTTTCAAAATTTTTTCAAAAAAGTGGTTAAAAAGGGTTGAAAATGGTTAAAATGTGTGTTACAATAACTATGCAAAAAAATCAAGGAGTGTAGGCATATGTTTTTGGTTGGAAATCAACAACATGCGTTGGACGACAAAAACAGAATAAGACTTCCCGCGAAGTTCCGTGAGCAACTGGGTAGCAGTTACATTTTGATGCCCGGTACAAACGGATG
>JAFTNE010000042.1 GCA_017452035.1 Clostridia bacterium | reverse complement strand
TTGTAGGGTAGGTACACTCATGCAAATTTTAGCAAGCGCATAAACTATTCCACCTACAGCCCAGCCGATTAGTTGCCATGCAAACCATGCGCCAAAACCACTACCTGCGTGTAATATACCATACCATTCGTCGTCGTAGTAGCCACCACCTGCAAAAATACAAGGGTCAACTATGCCCCAAATAAACGATATTACTGTGATTGCAATAAATAAAATTAAAGGCAATTTTAACCAAATTTTATAGAATTTATTTGCGTTTGCAATAATGTCTTCAGAAGTTTGTACCTTCTTTTGTGGGTTTTGTGGGTTTTGTGAAACTGTTTTTACTTGTTCTTCCATTTTAATATCTCCTTAGGAAATTTTTATTTAATTATATCACTCAATATATTGAGTGTCAAGTATTTTACTAAATAAATTGAGTATAATTAAAGTATGAAAATTTTCGCAGAGAGATTGTTAGAATTACGAAAAGAAAAAAATTTAAGCCAAGCAGGGCTTGCAAAAGCGCTTGACGTTAGTTATTCGGTCGTTTGCCATTGGGAAACTGATAGAAGTGAACCTACTGCGCCAAACCTTGTTAAAATTGCAAAATTTTTCAACGTGAGTTCAGACTTTTTGTTGGGGCTTGAAAATTGATTAAAAACGCCGAAGTAAAATAACTTCGGCGTTTTCTATTTGTTTATGGGGAATTTATTTGTTTATGGTGGGGTTGTCCGTTCGATAGAGTAGATAGTCGATTGATACGGTAAAGTAATCGGCTATGGCGATTAGGGTGGTGTAGTCGGCTTCACGCTCGCCCGTTTCGTAACGGCTTATAGTGTTTTGGTTTGTGTTTAAATCTATTGCAAGTTTTGTTTGCGATAGTTTTTTAGTCGTTCTTAATTCTCTTAATCGTATCGGCATTGCAGGTCTCCTAAGAATAACTTTTTTAAGCACTTAAACAAAAAATTTAATCTTGACAACATTATACCACAGTGGTATAATAAATGTATCCCAAGTTGGTATATATTTTGTAATTAAGTGTTTTCTGGGTAATATTTAGAAAACAGGGGAAAGGGTTTGGCGTAGCACGGCTACGCCAAACTTTATTTTTGTACGCTTACTTTACTTTTTACATTTATTATGTTATAATAATTAAAAGGAGTTTATATGCGTATTTACGAATCGGGTGAAATGTACCTTGAAACGATATTTGAACTTTTGCGCAAGAACGGCACGGTTAGGTCTGTTGATATCGTAGCCGAAATGGGCTTTGCAAAATCTTCGGGATCGGAAAGTTTGAAAAACTTAAAAGAAAAGCGTTTGATTAAAGTTGATAAAGAAGGGTTTATTTCTTTAACCGAAGATGGCGCAAGCATTGCTAAAACTATTTACGAGCGCCATATCGTTCTTTCAGACGCCTTAATTAAACTTGGCGTTAAAAGTGAAACTGCCGAAAAAGACGCTTGCCGTATTGAGCACGTTATTAGTGAAGAAACTTTTGAAGCCATTAAAAATTTTGTAAAAAAATAAAAAAATTTTTGAAAATCGTTTGACAAGCGTTTTTCGTTATGCTATTATAAATTAGGCTTGAAAAAGCCTTTTTTACAAGCCTTGTGTTCGGTTTGCCGAACTCAAAAAAGTACATATAGGGCTATAAAATATATTTTTTTGGAATAAAGTTCGGGTTGCCGAACATAAAGATAGAAGGTGAAGAAAATGGAAAGAAAATTAAGTGAATTTTCCGTTGGTGAAGTTGGGGTTGTAAAGTCCGTAATGGCAGAAAAGAAAATTAAGCGTAGACTTTTCGATATGGGCGTAACACCCGGTACGGAAATTTTACTTAGAAAGAAAGCGCCACTTGGCGACCCACTTGAAATTAGCGTGCGTGGTTACAGCCTTTGCATACGCGCAACGGAGGCAGAACACTTTTTGGTAGTGGAGGTACAAGATGAGTAATTGCTGTAAAAATAAAACTACTACCACTACTGTCACACCATCCAAGTTGACCATTGCCCTTTGTGGCAACCCAAACAGTGGCAAAACCACGCTGTTCAACATTTTGACGGGTAGTAACCAAAAGGTAGGCAACTGGCCCGGGGTAACTGTCGAGCAAAAGCTGGGTAGTTACAAAAAGGATAGCTCAATTACCATTGTAGACACACCGGGCATCTACTCTCTTTCGCCCTTTACTATTGACGAGCAAATTGCACATAAGTACCTGATGGAAGGCAAGCCCGACTTGGTAATCAACATTGTGGACTCCACCAACTTGGAACGCAACCTGTTTTTGACAAGTCAACTGATGGAGTTGGATGTGCCAGTGGTTGTTGCGCTAAACATGCAAGACGAGGCCAAAGCAAAAGGTATATATATTAATAAAGATATACTGGAAGGTTACTTTGGCTGTGCGTTTTTTGCAATTTCTGCGGCAAAAAACCAAGGCATCGACCAATTGATGGACTACTGCATTGCTGGATCTTACCAAAGTAAAACTCACTTTGCCTACACCACCCCTGTGGAAGATGCCATTGCCAAATTGCAACCATTAACTGACGCGTTAGATAACAAACGTTGGGTAAGCTTGAAACTGGCCGAAAAGGACAAGACTATCATCAAGATGCTTAACTTGGAGGATAGTCAAAAGCAACTAATAACATCAACCTACAACAACTTGAAGGAGCAACTTGGGGATATTGTCTCGGCGCAAATTGCACAGCAACGGTACGAACAGATTTCGGCAATTGTTGCAAAAGCTCAAACTGTGGACAGAAAAGGTGTCAAGACGGAAAAGGCTCAGCACATAACGGAACAAATTGACAAAATTGTTTTGAACAAGTGGTTGGCATTTCCAATATTCGCCCTCATAATGAGTTTGGTGTTTGTTGTTTCCATTGGAACGCTTGGTGGATTTTTGACAGACCTCATAAACGAACAACTTACACCATGGATGCAAGATGTTGTAAACGGCTGGTTTGAAAACGCCAACGTCGAGTGGCTACGCTCACTTGTTGTTGACGGTATTATCGCCGGCGTTATGGGTGTTGTGGGATTTGTGCCACAAATAATGTTGCTGTTTGGCTTTATCGCCATACTCGAGGCAAGTGGGTACATGTCGCGCATTGCATTTATCACCGACAAACTACTAAACAAAATTGGTCTTGGAGGACGCAGTTTTGTAAGTATGATTTTGGGTTGTGGATGTAGCGTCCCCGCCATCATGGCAACAAGAACCATCAAAAACATCAACGAGCGCAACGCGACAATCACTTTGACACCTTTTATGCCCTGCTCGGCAAAGCTGGCAATTATATCCTCCTTTACAACCTACATATTGGGAGGTAACGCCCTGTTTGCCATCAGTTTTTACTTTTTGAGTATTCTTTCGGTAATACTGGGTGGACTGATAATGAAGGTGTTCAACAGAAAGAAAACCAACGCTAGCGATACGTTCATCATGGAACTGCCCACCTATCGCGCACCAACACCCGCAAACGTCCTAAAACAAATGTGGGAGCGTGGTAAATCATTTTTGATTAAAGCAGGAACAATCATTTTTACTGCATCGGTAATACTTTGGTTGGTACAAAGTTTCAACTTCCGTTTTGAATTTGTAAATGACGCCAACGACAGCATTCTGGCAGGCATTGGCAAGTTGATAGCACCATTGTTTGCGCCACTTGGCTTTAACGACGGTGGTTACGGCTGGCAATACTCGGTAGCAACATTGACAGGACTTGCAGCAAAGGAGGTTGTTGTATCTACATTGGAAATTTTGTTACCCAATGGTCTTACGGGAACAATCTCCGGTTTGGGCGCATACAGTTTTGTTGTATACAACCTTTTGACGGTACCCTGCGTTGCAGCAATATCTGCAAGCTTTACCGAACAAGGCAACTGGAAAAACGGCTTGAAATCGGTAGCCTTTCAACTTGTGACAGCCTACGTTGTAAGTTTGGCAATTTACCAACTGGGAAGTTTGGCAAACAAGTACACTGCTGAATTTGTAATTGTTGTAAGCTTGATAGCTATTGCCTTTGCACTGTACTTTGCAATTAGATACATGATTAGACACCGTGGATGCAACTACGAGTGCGACCACTGCCCTCATAACGAAACGTGCACACGTGACGATAGAAAATAGTTACTTGACATTGTCAATAACACAAAAGAGAGAAACAAGTTTTGATTGTTTCTCTCTTTTATTTTAGAACTGTTGATA